>NZ_JBJGXV010000033.1:0-50745 GCF_045447295.1 Pseudomonas sp. O39 | reverse complement strand
AATCAGCTGTCACCGGTAGAGTTTGAAAAGCGTTACGCAGCGAGCCTGGAGAGTGTCTAGAAAATCCGGGGCGATTCAAACAGTGCTCGACGCAAAGGTGAATCTCAAGCTCGTGCTGCTGCGAGAAACAGTCGAGAGAAGAAGCAAACAATGGCTCTGATCACAGGCTTGTCGGTGGCTTACACCGCTTTTACTGCCTGGGTCTGCCGGCGACCTGAGTTCACCTCACTTTCCGAATGCCTGGAATTTGATACAGCACCTGCATAAGCCAGGGCGATCGGAACGCGATCGCGTGCTTCAGCAAACAAGTAGCCCGGGAGATTTCCTGGGCTTTTTTTGAGCCGTCGTTACTATCACTGCAGCACCTACACATTTGCTAACCAAGTTTAGTAGCACCCCAGCGGTCAAAGGTGAAAACCCAAGATCGAATTGGGGCAGAATTCGACGATCAAAATGGAGCACATAAATGAAGTGGATTAAAGGGGTGATTATCGGCGCAATCTTGCTCGTAATCACTGGCGCGGGACTGGGTCTGTTTTATGTTTTGCCGCAGTACGACGTGGTGGCCATCACCGGCGTTGAGGTAAAACGTGTGGACGATGACGGCGTCATCAATGCTGAAAACCCAGCAGACGGCCCAACCCGGGATGTGTATTTCATTAACACTGAACACCCAACATCTAAAAAGGTAATGGTCTATCGCAATGAAGATACCGGGTGGAGTTTTCCGTGGTACTTAAAGTTTGACTCGGCCGACGTTCAGGCAAAGGCCCAGGGTTACTCACGAGATGCCCAGCAGCTGGCTCTCATCCGTTATTACGGCTGGCGCATTCAAATCTTGTCCGTGTTCCCAAACATCACAGACATCGAAGCCACGATTAGTCGCGAAGAGCCGTTTCCTTGGTTCAACACGATTTTCCTCACCGTAGGCACGCTGCTGATTTTGTATGTGGTTTTTTTCCTGCGCCGGCGTTTCAAGCGCAAGACCAGGGGCGAAGTATTGGGTTGAGCGGTTGAACAACTCGCCTTTTCAGCTTGGAAGATTCGTTAGCCGCAGAATGAAAAATGCCAGTCAGTTACCTGACTGGCATTTTTTGTAGGTGAGATTCCTTTATCCGGCCTGGCTAACGCCAGCCAGTCAGCGCTTTACCATTTCACACTGACGTCGCAAGTCATCGTTTTTGATGCTCCCGCAACTGCCATTGCCAGTCTTGGCGTAGCACAAGTATCGCTGATCGTCGTCACGGATACTCGCGCAACTCCCGTTGCCTGTTTCGACGTAGCAGGCGTTACGCAAGTCGTCATTGTTGATGCTTGCACAGCTTCCGTTGCCCACTTTCACATAGCAGTATTTGCGTTTGTCATCATCACGGATACTCGCACAACTGCCATTGCCGGCCTCCACATAGCAGGTAGCGCGCAGATCGTCGTCCTTAATGCTCGCGCAGCTCCCATTCCCCTCTTTGACGTAGCAGTAGGCGCGTTGATCGTCGTTGTTGATGCTGCCGCAACCGGCGTGAGCGAAGCCGCTGAGCACCAGCAGCATTACCAAAATAAGCCTCATCCCACCCTCCATGAATTGCCAAACGCTACCTCGAACTGTTCGTAGTAGCCGCGTCGATTATCGTGGTTCGGAGCAAATGAAGGATCAGCCGCGGGCTTCCTTTCGGAGGTCGTCCAGTTCGTCGACAATGTCCTCATCGCGATCCTCGAACGCCTTGGCCATGTCACGCTGCAGATCTACCTGGACGTCCATGGATTTTTTTGCCAACTTCATCCCGTCCTTAGAGCCCATAATCATTTTCATCGCCTGATCAGGATGCTTGTTGGCCTCGATCATCAGTTCGAGCTCGTCGGCATCAAAGTGATCTGCGTAAACCTGGACCAAGGTATCTTTCAGTAGGTCCTGGGAAATGTTGTCCTCGATCACGGCCTTGATTTTTTCTGGCGCGACTTCGCGATATTTGGATGCATAACCCGACGTGGCGACTTGCACTAGCATCTTGTATTGGACGTCCATGCCCATCAACTTGACCAGCTCTTCAGCTTTGTCTTGGCTTGAACCGCAACCGGCCAGCAGCACCGAGCAGAACGCCGTGATTGCCCATTTGGAAACGTTCGTCATGAAATGCCTGCCTTTGTCTTGAGATTTTTTTTGGTGACAGTGGAGAACGGCGAACCGCACTCCAGGTTCTAGGAAATGTGGTGATCAGTTCGTCTCAAGCGTGAAGCTTTTGCTCACGAACAGGCCGGAAAATAACGACTTGTCTTCCTTGAAAATGTAGGACTCTTCAAACTTGGCATCGCTGGCCAGCTTTTGAGCGATCGCGCACTCCGAATCGCTGTGATCCTTGCCCTTGACTCCAAAGTCACTCTGATAAAGTGATAGGCCTGTTTCATTGCAAAACCCGGTGAACTCCTCACTCTTGGTAGCGGCCTTGAATTCGTCGAACGACTCCTTTAACTGGTCGAAGCCCTTGTAGGTCAGCGAGTAGCTGGCCACCTTGGTCTTACGAGCAAATTCACCTGCGGCTTCCGCAATTACAGCCTGGCCCATGGACGTACTGTAAGCCCCCATGATGAAGCCACTTAGCGCGCTCTTGAGTTGCGCCTGGACATCGTCAAGCTCTGGGATGGACGCAAATTTAGCCTCGCGCACAATCCGGCCAACTTCACTGCCGTCATTACGATGCACCACTACAAACTCGACAGAGCCTTCGCCGTCGCTAGAGCGCGTGAGCTTGAAGTCCAAGTCAACTTTGGTGCCGAACTCCCCTGTAGCGCTGGTGATAAATGCACCAGTGAACGGCAGACGTTGGACGATATTGCTACCCCACGAGTAGGGCGACTTGACCACGCCTCCGTACTGATCCATCTCCGCGCGCGGCTGGATCTCATCCGCTACTTCCGAGGGCAGGACCACATCCGTGCCTTTGTGCGACAGGTAAGGAGTACTCATGTCCATACCCAACAATTGGACATGAATCTCGCCCTTCTTGTTATCACCTTCGCGGCTAACCTTGAGGGCGTCGGCCTTCAAGTAAACGCCACCGGCACGACCGCCACCAGTACTGGACGAAAGCAGATACCCTGACCATTCGACCAGGGCAGACTCTTTTGCCCCGGAGTCCATTCCACCGAGCAGCCCCATAATCCCTTTCAGGAATTTATCTGCGCCGTTGGTCTCTGCTGCAACCAGGCGGATTTCTGGTGTTTCAACGGTGACGTTTCCCGACCAGAAGGAATAGGAAATATCTCCCTCGCTCAGGACGTTCTCGAGGAAGTACTGTTCCTTCATCTCATCGTACTGACGCAGCGCTTGCTTCTTGCCGGAGCTCGATAACCCCACACCAGCTGCAAGAATCGCAATACCGGCGACCGCAGCGGCGATGAGGATGTGCTTCTTGTTCATCGTTTTCATAGTCGGTTGCCTTACTGAATTTGAGCAGATGCTTGCTGCCAATCAATCACGTGCTGCTGAGAGACGGCAGGCGTCCAGTTGAAGTCGATCCCGGCGCTAGGAAATTCCTTGGCCAGTACGGCACCAAATGACACTCTGTCAGCACAGTGGTCTTGCTTGCAGGCCTCAGCCGCGCCAGCGGTATACACGCGATACGTAGGAACGGCGCGACCGTCTTCGAGCGCCAGGAAGGGTGTCATGTTTGCCGCCGGCAGCACGTACCACTGGCTCTCCAGTTCAGCATCAGCCTGTACACGCCCCTTACGTGGGAAGTCGACCTCGTAGAAGTCGCCGCTCTTTCCAGTGACGTGAATCATCATCGGCACAGCGGACTTTGAAGAGCTCGGGTCCTGCATTGCGATCGGCGATGGGAAGGTGACTTTGATACCGGCCATCTGCGCCAGCGCCTCAGCCTCCCGGCCTTCGAATTCCTTCATCCCGGATTTGAGTTGTTCGTAACGCGCCAAGACGCGTGTGTGCAGCTCTGCCATTTGCTGCTGCAGACGACGTACTTCTCTCAGGCGGATCTCCTCGCGACGCAGGGCGAAGTTATTGCCTTGGCGAGCATCGAAGTAGAACTCACCACGGTTCTCGCCCATACGCGTTTTGAGAATGCTGTCTTTGGTTTCCGACGCGTATCCCTCGGGGTAAAGCGCTTCGAAGTTCTTGGCGAAGAAGAGGTTCGACAGGCCGACGGTCGTTGGCGACGTTGCCTTCACCAATTGGTAGACCTCAACCACAGCGCGCTTCAACTCAACCGCATCAAGAGCAAATGCCTCATCTGCAGTGATCACTACATAATACGGATCACTGGAGAACGGCGACAGGACACGGTAGTTGGGGCGCTCAAAGGCCAAATACACCTTCATGTTACGCGCAGGCAGTTCACCCACCAGAAAGAGTGCTTGGTCTGCCCGGCTATTCAGGAAAGAAAGCGCCTTGCCTTTCACCGCTGGGACCAGTGCCTGGTTGAACATCAGACCGCTCGGGTGCACGGTTGTTTTTGACCAGGTATCACCGCGATAGGTGTTCGGTACCGCCCAACGCAATTTGTCATAGGACCCCTCGGCATAGCCCGATGCAGAGCAAGGCATGGCGGGTGTTGACGCAAAGGACAGACTTGGATCGGACTCATCAGTTACCGACTTACTGATAACCCATTTGCATCCGCTTCCGTCGGTAATCCCCATCAGGTTCTGGTTGGCCAGCACCAATGAGCGGCCGAAGTCACCGGTAGGAACGGCGGCAACAGCGGCCGGCGCTTCAGCTGGAGCGGCAGGCTTAGGGGTGGCGGCTGGAGCTGCCTCCACAGGTACAGTGGCCACGGCAGCTACAGGGGCAACCGTCACAGGTACTTGAGCCACCGGCACCGGTTGCACTGGCGCGGGTGAAGCCTCTGGTGCTGGTTGTGGTATCACAGGTGCCGTTACAGGCGCTGGGGCCGGTGCAGCAACCACAGGCGCTGCGACGGCAGGCTCAGTAGGCGCAGCGGCGGCTGGTAGTACAGATGCAGCCGCCACAGCTGCTGGTGGCGTAGGAGGAGAAGCCACGGGGGCTACCGATACAGCGGGCGCGGCAGCGGCCGTAGCGGCAGGTGGTGAAGTCAGCGTGGCCAGGCCCAGATTGGTCGCAGACCCCCCGCCGGTGGCGTAAACAGCCCCCTTTGCGTCGACTGCTTTCCAGGTGACCTTGGCCGTCGGGCATTCCTGGCCGAGAATATAAGAGAGCTTCGATAGAAGCGTGTTCAGCGGCTTCTGGTCATCCCACGTGGGGCGCTGCATGGTGATGGCCACTTCAGGTTTGCACCAGGTGGTCGCCTCACCATCAACGTTCACTTGGATCTGTTCTGTCTTCGAGTAGGCGAGCTGGTGAGCCCAGGCTTGCGGCGCGATGCCGCAAGCACCCACTACAACGAGAGCGAGTGCGCGGTTTTTCATGAAGATCCCTTAGATGAGTTCCCAGGTGCCGTTGGCTTGTTTGCAGAAGGTGTTCTTCTCCTGCACAGTGTTTCCGTCGGCCGCTTTGAGGCTCACGGTCACCGGCCGGCAAGACGTTTCAGCAGCGACCTGCTGAGTTGGCAACGTCGGGATCGAATCCAGATCGAAGGCCCTTGTTTCCTTGTCGGCAGCGACGTTCATCTCGTCCAGGTTGGCCGCGGACTTCACACGCTTCGCAACGGCTACTGATTTTGGTTCAACCAAATCTTTGTGGACGTAGCCGACAGTTACACCCTTGCGGCCGACAAGAATCCAGTCGCCTGTCGAACCAACGGCAGTGAACTCGGTGCCAGGTTTCAAACCACCCACTTTGTCTGAGCCTTTTTCAGGCGCGGCGCGCACATTCGAACTACTTTTGGTGACGTACTGTTCGTTGATGAGCTTCATCGAAGGGACGGCGACGATCTTCGGAGCACGTTTCACTTCAACCGTTTTAGTTTGGGTGAACTCTTTGCCCTGAACGATCTCCGCCGACGCGCCAGAATGGGCCGATGTCCAGAACACGGGCAGACTGGACCCGCTCGGCGAGGCGTTCAATGCATCTTGCGTGCGTTGTGCTAGGGCCTGCTGATCCTGCTCATCGAGTTTTGCACCGATTTTGTTACCTATGTAACCGCCCAGTGCACCGCCGACCAGGGTTGCCACGATCCGTCCGTTGCCTTTCCCGATGAACTGCCCGATGACAGCGCCAGCGACGACACCCACTGCGGTACCAGCCTGTTGCTTGTTGATACCCAACTCAGCGCAGCCAGAGGTTGATGCTGCGATGGTCAATGCCAGTACTGAAACGAGAAACTTTTTACGCACGGTGACTCTCCCTTTGTGTAGGTCACTCTGCTTTCAGCAGAGGCCTTGTAATGTTGTAAAGCATTGCTTCTGAGGACATGGCCCAATGGAAAACGGTGGCAAGCACAACTGGCTGTTTGCCCAAGCTCCTGAACGCATCTCTATAACCGGGGCTATCGACAATTGCGTTGCCAACAACGAGAGGCAGCATAACGATCGAAATCACGGCGACCGGTCGAACGAAGCGAATTCGCCCGGGGAGGCTTCGAAGCGCCTCAACACCCGAGATGATCAAGACCACAAGACTGATGCCGCCGAAGAACAACCCGCTAAGAAGGGAGAAGGGGATAAACCACATATTCTTGAGGACGTTCAAACCTTCAGCGCCGTGGATGTCGGTGTGAGCGACGTCATAGGCCATGTTGTCGGCAATGCCAGGCAGATAAGCCTGGTACTGCTCTCGCGTAGCCAGAAGGTTCATGCCCTTCACATAGAGAGGACCGAGCTTGGTCTTCGCCATGTGGCGAACCTCGGTGGTGTTGGCCAGAGCATCTCGTGTCCGCACACCGGGATTGATTGACCGGGCGTACTCGTCAATGGTCGGCTGGTATCCCAGATCTTCCCCTGCATTCGGCCATTTGATCGGTCGCCACTCACTCCCCGAGATGCCTCCCGCACGAAAACCTTCAAGCTGTGCATACGCCCTGCTGATGTCACTGATGGAGGGCACGACAGTTTCTTGCAAGCGCTCGTATAACGCATCTCCATTACGGACGGTGTAGCCACGAAAAACTGCAGCTGAAAAGCCTTGGAAGTTCCTGTCGATGCGCTCGACGTAGGAGCCTTGAACACTCATCAGAACGCCGAGGTTTGCTATAAAAGCCTTCCCCTCTCCCTGATCCTTGTAAGCCTTATAGGGGATCTGCGGAATAGTCAGGGAGTCATAGAGCAATCCCTTTTTGGTGACGTATGCGTAGAGGCTACTGACCCGTAGCGAGCCGGGGAACTGCTCTGCGACCCAATCCGGTGCCGCACCCTGAAACCACCACGTCAACGGCGTAACGACAAGTGTCGATGCTCCGAGCCAAACCCACAGCACCCTCCCCTTGCCTTGGTATCGTCGATAACAGATTCGCCATACCAGCAAGCACATACTCGTCGCCGCCAGGATCTGGCTATAGGTCTCAAGGACTTCGAGTTTTCGGAGGGGGATATCAGCGCCAGCCATGTTGAGCAGCTCGGCGTTGAACAGCAGACTGCAGATCAAATAAAGGGCGTTCAAAACCACAAGTGCGATTAGCATCCAACGGGTCCTTGTCAGAAATTAAACGCCAGACCCTGGATGATGAGGGGGAGCGCAAATAGATGTAGCATATTGCCATCTAGCAGGAGACCGCACCACTCAAAATGCCTTGTCGAATTCCGGTGCAGAACGCCGGGCAGATGTTTTTGTTTCCTACGATCAGAACTTAACGGGACTGAGAGGACTTTCAATGTCGCGCACAACATTCCCTCTCGTACGTTCCAATCTTGGGTTTCAGAGGGTGTGTAAATGGGGAATGGATGTCTCGGCGGTCGCCGGCGGCCAAGCCGTTAAACTGCATCAATGCGATCAGTACCAATGAGGGGATGTTTCCCATTGGCCGGCCTTCGCGCTCAAACAACAAAAGCGCAGCGCATGAACAATGCGTCACGAAAACCCATGGAATAGGCGGCATGAATTGAATCAGTCACTCAAACCCGGCGAGAACACAACGATCTCTTCCTCCCAAGGGCGGGTGGAAGTTACACATGCGGCAGGTAACAACCTGGACGTAAACCTTACTGCGTTTTTGGTCACCGACACTGGCAAGGTAGTGGATGACAGCGGCATGGTTTTCTTCAATGCACCCGAGCACTCTTCAGGCGCGGCGACATTCGCGCCCCCGGTCGCTCGTGTCGACACGGTGAGTCACAGCATCAGCTTCGACTCGTCTCGACTCCCGTCCAACATAACGAAGATCGCTATTACTTTGACGCAAGACGGCAGCGCCGGCGGCTTCGAAGCAGTCAAAGACCTACGCGCTATCGTCATTGCCGGGGACCAAACCCTGGAACTGGCACCTGAGCCCTTCTCACAAGAGACGGGCATCATCGTGCTTGAGTTGTACGTCCGGAACGGCCAGCTCAAAGCGCGCTCTGTATGGCAAGGTTTCGCCTCAGGTCTTGCCGGACTTTGCGGGTTTTATGGCATCGAAGTTGAAGACGATGCATCCTCCGGGCAAGCGGTAACACCTGCACCGCCTCCGAAGCCCGTCAACATCGCTAAGACTGTGGTAAAACTGGACAAGCCTGGCAGCAGCCACAAGGTGTCCCTTGAAAAAGGGCCGTCAGCTCCAAAGGTAATTCGCGTCAGCGCTACGTGGGTTGATAACGGCGACGGATCTGACAACGACGACCTCGATCTGCGAATCGGCATCCTTCGTCCTGATGGACGAATGTCCATCATCCAGGCACCTGACAAGCGTGGGGCTTTGGACATCGATCCCTTCGTTTTCCATACCGGTGACGTAGTCAGCGCCAGCGCCTCCGCTCCTGGTATTGAAACCGTCGAAATTAACCCAGCAATCTCGCAGCTCATGGGCGGCAAGGTAGCGCTGGTCTGCAGCGTTTATTCAGCAGTAGATAACGGTGCGATTTCGGTGGCATCGCTGAAACCTAAGATGCGGATGGAGTATGGCGACCAGGTCGTGGAATGCGCATTCGAGTTCAAGTCCGGGTTTTTTAGCTCAATGGTGTATACCTATGTGATCGGGCAGATCGAAATTTCCCAGGACTTTGTGCTGCTTAGCCCGTCCGGAGTTACCTCCAAAGCCGGCAGCGAAGCCACCCCGTGGCTGACTCGAAAGGGAGACAAAATTGAGCTGACTATGGACGGTCCACACGTATTTAAAGGCCACCCAATCGAAAGGAGCGGCAAAAAACAGTATGTCTAAGCTTTCGTGCTAGCAAGCGCTTTCAGCAGATTCATGCTTGACAAGTACTCCCGCGACGGCACACGGCCGCCGCGGGATTTCTATTTTGGTTGTATGCAAGCATGATCGGCCTCGTCAACCCATTATGAATTGCCCCGTGTCCTCGAGAGAATGAACAGTTCTTCCCATAGGAATTTCCCGCGGCGACCTCATTGGCCTTATAAGACTTGCAGAAACATCGAGCGCCGTTAAGTTTAAGCCTACGGATATACCAGCCACTCCTGTGAAAACGGCTGTATCACCTTTGCCGTTTCTTAATCAGGCGCTCTAATCGTCACAAGGAACCATGCATGCAGATCACCCAAGGCCAGCGTATGCCTCTGGCAAATATTCTTCCCGGTCTCTCACTCACTCTCTCGGTCAACATCGAAAGCCCCAGCGCAATCGACTTCGTCTGTTTCGGTGTCGACGAACATGGCAAACTTTCTGATGATCGCTACATGGTCTTCTTCAATCAGCCTTTCACGCCTTGCCGCAGTTTGGTTATCACCCCCGGTGGCCAGTTTGAAATTAATCTAGCCACCCTGCCCGCCTCTATCGATCGCTTGGTCTTTACAGCCTCCATCGATGGTGCCGGGGCTATGAGTGACATCCAGAATGGCAACTTCAAAGTAATCAGCCCATCTGGTGAGATAGGAGCGACCTGCGCATTCTCAGGGCTCACATTCACAACCGAGAAAGCGGTAATGATCGTTGAGCTTTACCGTAAGAATGGGGAGTGGCGGTTGGCCTCAAACCTTCAGGGGTTTGCCGAGGGCTTGGACGCTCTCGTGAGGCATTTTGGCGGCGAAGTTGAAGAGGCTGCACCGGCCCCATCTCCCTCCACAATCTCTCTGGAGAAGCGTGTAGCTGCTGTCGCGCCGGAACTGGTCAGTCTGGCGAAGAAGGCACAGGTTAGCCTCGAGAAAGCCTGCCTGGTTGGAATGAAAGCTCGCGTTTTGCTCGTGCTCGACGTCACCGACTCGATGAGAAATCAATACAAAACCGGCCGGGTGCAGGAAGTACTCAATCGACTTGTGCCAATCGCCGTCGCCCTAGATACAGACGCCGAACTTGAGTGTTGGACATTTGCCGAACGGCCATTGCGACTCTCACCTGTGACACTGAACAACTACCAGAACTTTGTCGCGGCCGACAACAATGGCTGGACCAAGTGGGACGTGGGTCGACGCTACAATGATGAGCCGAGAGCGATCCAAAAAGTGATCGAGTCCTTCGAAGCGTCTAAAGACAAAACTCCAATGTTTGTCGTTTTCATTAGCGACGGTGGCGTGTCTGAAAACCGCAAGATCACGCAACTAATGGTGGATGCAGCGAAGCTGGGAATCTTCTGGCAATACGTAGGTTTAGCAGGCCGGAATTACGGCATTCTGGAGAAACTGGACACCATGCCCGGGAGAGTCGTGGACAACTGCGGATTCTTTGCCCTGGATGACCTGCACGACATGACGGAAGAGCAATTGTACGACCGGCTAATGCAGGAATTCCCGATGTGGATCTTGGAGGCAAAGCGCAAAGGAATTATTCGCTAACCCTCTCGTGCCAGCCCTGCCCTGCCCTACACCGCGGCGGCTTAAGCCGCCGCGGTTGTCTTCAGTTCATGACCGACATATCCATTGGTGTCACCTCAACAAAACGCGCAGAGCGGTCCAGCTTTACCACTGCGCCACACGCGTTCAGGGTCGCTGCAGGATCGATCGCATCCAGACGATTAAAATCAATCGCATCCCACTGATCTCGCGCTACCAAGACCGAGAGCACGTATTGATCATCCACTGTCCCGGTAGCGGGGTTGTCACGCTGGATATAACCCGACACCAGAATCTTCTGGATCGCCGGCAGTAGAGCGAACACCTCCCCTACAACTCGAAACAGAGATCCATAGCACAGCGCGACAAAGTCTCTACGTACCTGGGCATCTGAACGATTTTTGAAGGTTAGTTTGCCGTTGCCACGGGCTTCAGCGCTGCGCTGCGGGATATCGCCCTCATCAGGTAAATCAACATCGAGCGCGACGCCGGTAACGTCTTGTGAGAACTCATAGTCCACCTGGGTTTCTTTTGGCCAGGCAATGCCGCTCAACACATAGTCCAGGGCACGTTCCATCTGAGCACTGAAGCCCTTTGCCGCCAGCCGGAATGCTTTCTCGATTTCGGTGCGTTCAAATTCATGGGCGTCCCGGGTTGCCTGCCAGTTCGCGAGGTCTTGTCGATACTGCTCTTCCGCCGACTCGGCCTCACGCTCAATCTTCGCGCTGCGCAGTAGCATTCGATCCATTAAGCCTGGCGTTTGCTGGGTAGGCCTCGTGGGCTCTTCAATGGCGAAAGGAGCTGGGATTACCGGCATGCCCCCCGGCCGAGGTGTCAGTAGGTGCACACCTAGGCATGATACGAGATCCTGATTGACTTTATCAGCTGCTTTCGTCAGCAAGTCCTGAATGGAATCGGCCATCTCGGACTTGACGCGTTTGATGACAGCAGCCGGCAACTCGATGTCATCCATATCCGTAATCAACAACGTGCCATCGTCGTTTACTTTCACCTTTACCTGGCCAGAGTATTCGCTTCCGGCAGGGCCTGGGTGGGAGCTACTCGATCTGCTGGGCCGGTCGATCCTTTCACGATATGAAAGACCAGTACCGGGTAAGCCCGCATTGAGATAGGTGCCATTGCGGCCCATCGTCATACTCAGACCACGAGGCCCTATCGAAGTACTTACCCCTTTGCCGCTAATGTTAAGGCGTACGCCAGGCACAATCGTGATTCGCTTGCTGAAACGAAATCCCATGACTACTCCTTGATCCTTCTTCCTGGATTCTTTGATGTTTGAAATGCCGGCTGCGGTCCAGCCATTTAGACTGGCCCGACGTCCATTTGCATCGGTGGCCGCGCATGTGGCAAT
Source organism: Pseudomonas sp. O39 (assembly GCF_045447295.1). Taxonomy (NCBI): domain Bacteria; kingdom Pseudomonadati; phylum Pseudomonadota; class Gammaproteobacteria; order Pseudomonadales; family Pseudomonadaceae; genus Pseudomonas; species Pseudomonas sp. O39. The sequence continues at coordinate 38,587 of NZ_JBJGXV010000033.1, read as the reverse complement.
AGGGCGACCTCCGATATGTCACTTATGCCCGTCCGGCTATGTAATCGTCGATCGAACTGAATTGCCGATGCCGACACATCCAGCCTGAGAGGAATACGAATACGGTCGTGGCAAGGACTGCCCAGCCGCGCCGCCGCCGGGCCTCACTTTTGGTCCGCGCACCGCCGCACAGAAGGAGGGCCATCATCAGGAGGTAGAAAGTCAGCAGAATGACCTTTGCGAAGAGGGATAAAAGGAAAAACCAGATACTGTTGCTTCTGTACGTTTGGATAAGCACCTGCAATGACATAAGACTACCAAGGACACAGCCAACAATGATGGAGTAGTTGCGTGGCACCTCAAGCCAGGAGCTCGCGACGAAATACGCACCAATCCCCAAGATCGGAGTCAAGGTTGTCCAAAGCGCGTCGGTGTAGTCCTGATAGATCGTAATGGTCCCCCGACGGTGCAGGTAGATGCAGACCAGCAGCAACATTGCCATCACGAACAAGCTAATCTTCAAGTTCAGGATCGCTTGATGATCATCCGTTGCATTTCGCGGGGCTGCCGGCTTCACCACGGGGGGGGCCATTGGGGAGGTAGAGGCCTTTGAAATCACATTCGTTTCAGATTGATCAACCCAGGTAGCGGCAACGGAGGTTGGCGCTTTAGATGGCTGATCAACCTTGGTGCTTAATAGAACACTGAGCCGATCAGTCATCGAAGCGGTTAAGCAACTGGCGGTCTCGCAGTTGTCGCGCAGACGCAACCAGTCTCTTTGATCTTGACGGACCTGAGCCCTGTTCGGCGCAGCGTCTAAAGCGCGGACATATTCAGAGTTCATCTGCTCATCCAGACGACTGAGTGCAGAATCTGTGCAAATCGATTTCTCAGCAAAGCTTGCAGCTTTGTTGCAATCAAAGCTGGTGGCATTGGAGTGGGCTGATACCAGGGTGAGCATAATGACGAAAAGGCCAGAGCCGATGTTGAATCGCGACATATTCGATTTTTCCTTCATTTTGTTTGCTCCAGCGTTTCGCCAGAGCCATGCCTAACCGCGCTCGTATGCACACGGCTAGGTACCTGAAGCCTAGCTCTTACTTACGACGCTGGGGCTTGAAGAAATGTCGTGCCGTCCCACTTGTAGTTTTCGGTGCTCTGAACACTCGGGCAGCAATCCGCATCATCCGGACCGACGGAGAGAACCTTCAGTTTGACGGCCTGGGGATCAATTACCTGAATGTCCTGGACACCATTGCCGACTACAGCTTTTCCACGGAAGTCCCAACCTGCCGAGTTGCCAATGAACGCGGCAAGGGTTTGGAAGTAGCCATTACCGCCACCTTGACCTTCGATCGTGTAAAGCATCACGGCATCCTTGATGCCGTCGTTATTTAGGTCAGCAAAAATAACCTGACGGCCCTCCTTGTATTCATCCCCGCCATCCTGGGCGATTTCACTCGCGATCATCCGATCTGCAGATGCAGCAAGGTCGGATGGCACTAATGCCTTTGCCTGAACAGTCGGTTCGACGGCCTGAGCTGCTGGTTCCGCCAGCCGGGCAGTCGGGGTGACCTGAGCTGGAGTCGGTGCTTGAGGCACCTTGCCTAACAAGATTGCCTCAGTCTCAGTCATTGGTTCATTTGGCTTAGCAGATGCTTTGCTTGCTTGAATACCGGCACTGATCTTTTGAAGCACTGCAGCACGCAGTTCTTGCATGTCTGAAATGTCTAAAAGTTGGTTGCGGGTATTGCCGAACGGTTGACCTTCACCCAGGAACCATCGCGCAAAAAAACCTGGACGCTTGTTTTCCTGTTGATCGACCAAGTGGTCAATTAGCTCATTGGCAGTTTTTGAGAAACGATCAAATCCATCTTTGCCGACGACTTGCACGATCGAGTCCTTCTCCCGCTCGATGTTGCTTCGTGCGAGCTCGAGCATGACAATGTTCGTGTCGACCAGTTTGCTTTCACACTCGTTCGTATAATTTCCAAGGCATGCCTGCCTGTATTCTTGAACTGCATTGTTTGCCTGGAAGTCGTTGTAGGCTCCGCAGCCTGACATAGAAACCAAAACACCTGCAGCTACAACCCCACGAAACATGCCCATCCAAATATCCTTTTAAACCCGAGAACCGGTAGACTGCCGTGGCGATCGCCAGCAGTCGCTCCTAGTGATGAATTCGTCGAAACCGCCTACAGGACCAACTCCGTGGTCTTTCAGTAGGCAAGAAAAAGCCCCCGTTTCGCGGGGGCTTTCTCAACCCTTGCGGGTTAGCCGATGTTCACGCCCATCGATTTAGCCAGAGGCGCCAGGCCACCAGCAAAACCTTGGCCAATCGCCTTGAATTTGAACTCGTCGCCATTACGGTACAGCTCGCCGAAGATCATGGCGGTTTCAGTCGAAGCGTCTTCGCTCAGGTCGTAGCGCGCCAGTTCTTTGCCGTCAGCCTTGTTCACTACACGGATGTATGCATTGGCAACCTGACCGAAGCTCTGCTTGCGCGCTTCAGAGTCGTGAATGGTCACTGCGAAAACCAGCTTCTTCACAGCGGCAGCCAGACCGTTCAACTTGACGGTGGCTTGCTCGTCATCACCTTCGCCTTCGCCGGACTGGTTGTCGCCCATGTGTTCAACAGAACCATCAACCGATTTCTTGTTGTTGTAGAAAATGAAGCTGGCGTCGTCGAGGACTTGGCCGCTTTCACCCAGGATGAAGATCGACGCGTCGAGGTCGAATTTCGAACCGTCGGTAACTCGTGCGTCCCAACCCAGACCTACAGTGACTTCGGTCAGGCCTGGGGCCTCTTTAGACAAACTAACGTTCCCGCCTTTCTGCAGAGATACGGCCATTTTCGATTCCTTTAAGTAAGGTAGACAAGACCTTTAGATGAAGGCCAAGTAAAAAAAGATAATTAGATTAACGACTTAGGCGTTAAAAATTCATGCCATAGTTATTGGCCAGAGCTTTCAGGCCGCCGGCATAACCCTGGCCAACAGCGCGGAATTTCCACTCGCCGCCGTTGCGATACAACTCAGCAAACACCATCGCAGTTTCAGTCGAGGCGTCTTCTGCCAGGTCGTAACGAACAACTTCCGCATTGGTCGTATCGTTAACGATGCGAATGAAGGAGCCGCCAACCTGACCGAAGCTTTGCTTGCGTACTTCTGCATCGTGGATGGTAACGATGAACACCACTTTGTCCACGTCGGCCGGGATGCGGCTCAGGTCTACCTTGATTACTTCGTCGTCGCCGTCGCCCGCACCGGTGCGGTTGTCGCCAGTGTGCTCAACCGAACCGTCAACGCTTTTCAGCTGGTTGTAGAAAATGAAGTCGGCCTCGCCGCGTACTTTGCCATTTGCGCCCAGCAGTAGCGCACTTGCGTCCAGGTCGAACTCAGCACCATCAGTAGCACGCGGGTCCCAGCCCAGGCCTACCAATATTTTGGTCAGGCTCGGGTCGGTTTTGGTCAACGAGAGATTGCCACCTTTCTGTAGGGTCAACGCCATGGGTATTACTCCTTGTGGTATGGGCTATTTTTCAGCGGTTTCAGGTTGAGCTTCTTCCTTGCCTGGGAAGACAAGGCTTGCAACCACACCGATCGCCAGTACAACCATAACGATCAGCAGGCTGGTGTTTGCATCGATTGTGTAGCCATGGTGGAACATGTGGTCGGTTGCGTTCAGACCGAGTTTAATGGCGATGAAGAACAGCAGCGCGACTACAGATTTTTCTAGGTGGACCAGGTAGCGTTTCAGCGCTTCGAGCACGAAGTACATGGTACGCAGACCCAGGATCGCAAACAGCATGGCTGAGTAGACGATCAGAGGTTCACGGCTAACCGCGATTACCGCCGGCACAGAGTCGAATGCGAACAGGACGTCAGACACTTCTGCCACAACAAGGCAAAGGAATAGCGGGGTAGCAAAAATTGTTCCTTTTGCTGCCAGGGTCATGCCTTTGTTTTCAGGCTTCTTCAACTCAACCTGAAGCTGTTTACGGCTGACGAAGAAGTTATGGCCATAGAGTTTCGGCCACACAGGGAACAGCTTCTGTGCGAAGCGGTAAGCCATGTGCTTGGAGTAGTCCTCTTCCTCGTCATCATCACCGCCGGCGCGCAGCATCATAACTGCGGTCCAAGCCACGATTACTGCGAAGACGATTTCGACCCACGGACCGAAAGCCAACAGTCCGGTACCAATGGCTACGAAGATGCCGCGGAACACGATGGCGCCGATGATGCCCCAATACAGGACTCGGTGACGCATGCCATCCGGCACTTTGAACCAGGCGAAAATTGCCATGAACACGAACAGGTTGTCGACGCTCAGAACCTTTTCCAATGCGTAGCCAGTTACAAACAGGCTGGCGACTTCCGGGCCGTGCTGTACGTATAGGAAGCCGGCGAACGCTAACGAGATAGCGATCCAGAAGATCGACCAAATCGAAGCCTTAGCCAGGGAAATTGGCTTGTCACCGCGGTGAGTGACCATGTCGAGGAGAAGCGCGCTGAGCGCGATCCCGACGAATACCGCCATGGTAAGCGGAGGGAAACCGATGTGAGTGTCCAAAGTACCGCTCCTTAAAGTTCAAAATCAGCTGGGTTAAGGCCCAGCTCAAGGCAGACCAAGCGGCACGCTGCTTTTTCTTTGTCATCGAAGTCGCCGTCAGACGCACCAATGGCGCAGCCGACGCGAACCAAGAGGCGTGCAGCGCCAGCATCGTTCTTGATCTTGCCGATAACCTTCAGTGCTTCGGCCTGGCCAAGCTGAAAATCGAACTCGAACTTTTCGCAGTGTGCGTTGAACGCCTTGATCACATCGCCCATGTCGAACACTTTCAACTCAGGCGAGTTTTGAATGAAGCCGGTCATCTTCTGTTTTTCTTCAGAAGATATACCACCTGACGCCGCCGAGATGAGCGCGCAATTCGCAGTCATCGCATCAAGAAATTTCTGGTTCTTGAACTTTGAAACTTCAGTAGTCAGTGCTTCACGCGCTGCAACTACATTTTGTTTAAGCCATGCAAACATGTTGTTTTCCTCCAAGGGCGGGGTCGACAGACCCCGCCAGATTTTCTATTTGGAGCCTGCTCGCCAGTTCATACCCCAGCCGTAAGCTTTGTCCATAACTGCGTGACCTCGATGGAAGTCCACACGCCGAGAGACCTTAACGGCGCCGTTCACATTTTCAAGCATCGCAATGGCACACATTGGTTCACGGCCGCCTTCTTCATTGAGACGCACCTCAATTTCAGGTTGACCTGGGATGAAAATGGTCACAACACCATCGGTTTCTCTCCAGTTCGGAGCACCATCGTAGATGAAGGCGAAGACCAAGATCCGGCGGATTTCACTCCACTTGGTCCCGTTGATGTGCATCCACTCACCACCAGCGACAGAGCCAGTACGGTCGTCACCCATCAACTGAATGAAAGGCTCACGTGTAAGACTACCGAACGATTTTCCGAGGGCTTGAACAACTCCCTTCTCGCCGTCCTGCAGTTCGTACAGGCAACCAACGTCTAGGTCGACAGATTGGCTTCGCTTGAAGAACCCGCCCGAGCTGCCTTTGTTCCAGTTCAAGTTCACCTTGATTTCGCCGAAACCGGCTGCAGTCTTTTCAAGACTGATAGACGATCGTGTTTTATCGAGGGTGACCTTGCTCAGACTGATCGTAGATTTAGGTGCAGCGGCCGGAGCAGGCGGCGGCGTTTGTACCACTGGGGCAGCTGCTGGGGCCGGCGCTGATGCGGCGACCTCTACACCAAAGTGCTTGGCCAACGGCTCAAGGCCGCCATTGAAGCCCTGGGCCACACAGCGGAATTTCCAGTCACCATTTCGGCGATAAAATTCGCCGAGGATGAGTGCTGTTTCCTTCATGCCGCCAGTAGGGATTTGAGCTTCAATGCCACCCGTCACCACAACCGAAAGTTGTGACACGCGCTCAAAGCTCGCCTTGTTCTCGTAGATAGTGGCGGTAAGGGCCACTTTCTCAACTGCAGACTCAAGACGACTCGTATCGAGGGAGAACACTGCGCGCCCGGCCGAGGACTCGGTCAGCTGAACGGCGCCACCCAGAATTTGAGGCTGGCCATAGAAACACATGTCGCCATCGCCTCGGACTTTGGCCGAGGCGCCCAGTGCGAAGGCCGAGACGTCAATGTCGGCCCCCGGGATTGGCGAGTAATTGATATCAACGCGAAGCTGGCCGCTGGCAACCGGCGCATTACCACCAGGTACGAGATTCGCCATTAGCGCAGCGCCTGAACGGCCAGAGTGATCAGGTCGTCGGCAGTTCGGCCATTCGTGGTCGTACCGATTGCCTTGAATTCCCAGTCGCCATTCTCGCGGGTCAGGCTCGCCATGACGATTCCGGTGTGCCCACCTTTTTCCGAAAGGTTGAAGCGTGCGAGCTCAGCGTTGTTGCTGCCATTCACGATACGGCAGTAGGCCTTTTCGACTTTCTCAAATGACTGGCCAGTGAAGGAATTCACAGTAAAAATAAGGTATTTAACGGTTGAAGGCAGACGCTGCAGGTCAACATGGATCGTCTCGTCATCCCCATCGCCATCGCCTGTACGGTTGTCACCGGAGTGTTGGATCGATCCGTCCTGGGACTTCAATTGACGGAACCAGACCAGGTCGATTTTCTGAAAGTCGCTATTGAGCAGAATGCAGGAAGCGTCGAGGTCGATCTCGGTACTGCCACCAAACATCTTGCCAAGGAAGCCAGCCGCCTTGACCGGGTCCCAACCCAAACCTAGGCTAATGCTGGTAAGCGAACTGCCGGCCGTTTTAGCCAGGGAGATGGATTGCTTTTTTTGCAGGGTGAGTGCCATGGTTACGCTCCTTGTTGGTCGTCTGTGTTCGTGTGCCGGTCAGCGTTGACCGTCACTTGCAGGTTGGCGTGCGCGACATTGCTCACGCCCCATTCCCGCTTCTATCTGCCCGCAGGCGAAGTCGACACCATGCGGGATGAAAGTTTCGCCAGTATGCTTCTTGCGCCGCAGCCAACAACTCGAAATCGCCGCGGGTGTCGCCCCATGCTTTAAACCGGTAATGGCCAAGTGACCGATACACAGCGTCAAGTCTGAGCACTTTGTTCTCGCATCTACAGTTGTAGCCAGTCATACGCCCGTTCAACAGACCGTCTTCCACTTCAAGCTCGGTACCGATCACCTTGATGCCAAGGCGATTTGCAAAAGGCTGGAGAATCAACGCTGGGGATGCAGAGAGTAACGACAGCACCAGCCTCTAGCTCAACTGCGACAGATTCTAAACCTGAAGGCCGCATGAGCTGTACCCAATACAACCCTCAGAATTTCACGGTTCGCTTTTGAAAGCACTTCACATCCTCGCCAGTAAGAAACGTACTGATCAGATGTGCCTTCAACTCTTCACGTTTCAAATCTCGAGTCAGGAATCGAACGCTTGGCAGCGCAAGCCAAAAATTCGTCGTTTAAATTCGATGCTTCCGAAAGCGAACTTCAGGAAAGGAACGAAGCTGTCGCTCCGAGTCAGTGTGCCGTCGAAGTCTGAGACCGGCACCACCTGTGTTCCCTGCGTGGCTGCTTTGTCAGCTTTCAATGTCATCGCAGGGCCTCAGCCAAGCGGATAGGCGCCTCGACAAGACCTACATCCGGCTGACGAACTCCGTGCCATTCCGCTCGTTCAAGGATGTTGACCGCCCACTTGTAATGGGTCGCAGGCTCGCACATGGCATCGTTGTGCTTGAACACTGCAGGAGCAACGTCACTGACAATCATCTTCGCGCAGTTGAGGTCTTCGAGGCTTACGCGCAACGTGTCCTGGATCGTGCTGATCTGCGATGGATGAATCGCCGTCTTCCCTACCAAGCCATGGGCGATGTCGAGTTCCAGCTCCTCCATCAGCAAATGCGGTGTCGCGAGTTGCTCGAACACCGGTGCCGTCAGTGCGAAACCTTGGGATCCCATGACGCCTGCCAACATTGGGATCACGTAGCCCATAGGGGTGCTATAGAGCGTTGTTGCAGGATTCCTTCGAAGTCCAAGACTTCCCATCAGGTCGTTCCCACCGATACGTAGGGCGATAATCCGGTGATTCAGTTTCGCCTTCAGCGCCTGGCCCAACTCGACCATTGCCACAGGGTTGAACACGTCTGTAGTTTCCAGCGTCGGCATGAGGTACAACGCCGGGTTCGTAACGGCCTGTTCCCATTCCCCGAGGTTGCGCAGGGTCAATTTCGGCACAACGAACCCATCAATGTGGGCCATCAACGGCCAATCATTAAGCACAGCAGCCATCACCGAGTCTCGGGGACGAACAAACAGCAGCGGACCATTGGACGGACGCCCACCGCGCTCGTTGATCGCGGTCAGCAGGCCATTCAGGTTCCTCAACGCCGTGTCGACGTCAATTTCCGCGACCGCATCCTCCAGACACACGACCAAAGAACGTAGTTCTGGAAATTTGGTGCGGAAAACAACATCAAGCAGATCCGCACGTGTAGCCGGCATGTAGAGCGTTGCCCCCAAGGCGTAAGGAGAAAGGACTTTCATCAGCTCACACTCCGAATGATGGTTACCGCCCGGTAAGGGCCTAATGCAGCACCCACTTCTTCCACCGCGACCCCAGCGCCCTCAGTCAGGTGCATGAGCAACTGAACATCACTGTCGCTACGGCTGCGGACCAAGACGTGATCCGGTACTCGACGCAGTACCGCGCGGGTTGCTTCGGCGATACCAGGCTTTACTCGATTGAGATTGGTAATGCCGAACTGGGAGGCCAGCGACTTGACTACGTGCGAAGCTGCTCCCTGCAGTTCAAAACGCTGGGGATCGGTCCATGGAGAGGCTTGAGGAACCATACCCAGCGCCTTTCGCTTCTCCTCGATCTGCTCGATGAACTCGCGGGTGACATCGTGCTCTCGCAGATGGTCATAAACCACACAACCATGCAGGCCTCCATCTGCGGGCCATATGGAGCGCGAAACCAGACCAGACACCGTCGCACCAAGGATGCCGGAGGGGATAACCCAGTCTTCAGCCGACGCGGACAACCACGCACGGCCGCAGGGATCTGCCAGCACTACAAGCCGGGGTTCCTCAGGGAAGCGCGAGTCGCCATAGAGGCTGCGCTGAATCTCGCCAGAGATTGCGCCCTTCCCTGTCCAGCCGTCGATGAAGACGATGTTCTCGGAACCATGAGCCTGAATGATGGCCTCGAGGGCGACTTTGTCGATCCCCCGATCTCGGACTATGCTGATTCCGTAGTGGTGCGCATCTCGACCCATGTCGAGCAGGGCCCGACGCAACAACACGCCGAGCGGCAAGCCAGCACGAACGAACGACACAAGCACAATAGACGGGGCCGTGCATGCCTCGCTCAGCGCCAGCGCCAGGGACTGAACGTCCATGGCCATGCGGGTACCGTTTTGTTCGAGTGCGCGCTCGTAAAGGGCTTTGTGCACGTCCGTCGGGGCACTCTCAAGGCTGATCATTTCGGAGTAGTGCTTCTGCTTCGACTGAATCAGACGCTCCTTCTCCAAGACATCAGTGGTCTCCATCTGAACGGCCTGCAGCAGGAACTGAACATCCTCTGCTGCATAGCTGCCGGGCCCCACGGTAACCAGACCTGCAATAGCCTTAGTCATGGACTTTCCCTCCAACCAGCTTGGCCAATTGGCTACGCGCTGGGGTCGCCCACATATGGCATTCCCGCATGAAACCGAGGTCAGTGATACTGTCCCCAAAGCCCAGCACCGGACGCTCACCATTGGCCTTACGATCACGGTGCAACAATTCTTGAACAGCCACTTCCTTCGACAGGCCCTGCGGCAAGAACGCGAGGTTGTTGGAATTGCCGTGGATGTGCATGCCTTCTAATAAACCGCGGGCCTGTACTTCAGCGAGAACCGTTTGCAGGACTTCATCATTGGATTCGTTGTGCTTGGTCACCACGTAGTGGCGGAGGCCTTCTTCCTCGACAACCCATCCGCGCAAGGAAATGCCAAGCTCCTTGCCAATGGCAAGGGTTGCTTCACTGAGGCCTGGCAAGCGAGTCTGATAGTCAGCAAGAACATCGCTCATGCGAGCTTGCCATTCCTCGTCAAGCTTTCCATCAGCACCAAGGATCACGCCGCCATGGGAGCAGACGGCACCGTGCATAAAAGGCAGTTTCACACGACTGAATGCTTCAACGCTGCGCGCTGTAACTGGGACCACATCGGTCGTGGACAAGAGCCACTGGGCGAGGGAGTGTTGGACCGTACTCATGTAGCCATTGGGCTGACCCTCGATATCAAGAGTCGCAGTAATCCGCTGAGAACCTTCTGGCATTTTGCGAGCAGTCTGGAACAGGGTGTCGTCGAGATCGACCAGGGCGAGGGGGCGCTTATTGACCATCGACAATCACCTCCGCGCTCAGGGATCCAATCAGAGCGGCGGACACAGCCTGCGCCGGTGTTTCCGAGCAAATCAGAACTCGATCAAACTGCCCAGGGCTCACGTTGTAGAGGAAATTGGGGATACCTAGACCGTAGTTGTCCGCGAACGACAGCGCGTGACCGATGGCATGGCCCAGAGCGATTGGCGAGCGACTGGTCGAACTGAAATGCACATCAGCACCAGCACGCTCCAAGCGTTCAGCGAGCAGAAATGGACGCCAGACGAATTCACTGGTACCTACCACAAGTACCCGCTCACCTGGTTTGACCTTCAGGTCGAGAGCTAGCGTGTCTTCTACGGCGCGAACACCATGACGCCCCCAGTCACTCTCCGCCGACAACTCCCACTCTCCAGGTTCGATGGTACCTACGGCCGGCATTTCCGGGAGCGGCGCCTCAGCGTCCTCGTGGAAAGTATAAGAACCCTGCAACAGCGACACCTGACATGCAGAGTCCCCGATAGTTTTGCGCACTGCATCGCCAGACCAATCTGTCAGTACGCATGTCACGACACGCTCCACTCGGGTCAAGCCGGCATCGACAAGCGCGCGGTGAAGATTTATGAAAGTTTTTCCCGTTGAAGCTTCGTCGTCGACCAGCACCAGCGAACGGGCATTCAGCATCATTTCCCGGACATCGGCATCTACCGGCAAATGAATGAGGTGCGCACTGGCGTGGCTATGCTCTTCTTCAAAATGGGCGAACAGATCATTGCCAGTAGGGTGGCGCGTGCTGACCATGTAGACCGTATCAGGGCGAGTCTCGCTGAAGGCACGATGCACACCAGCACCCAGGCCAACTGCTGTTTCAGCCATACCAATAACGAGCACAGGCCCAGGCAGGTCGTCAGGAATTTGCGCCGCGAGGCTTTTGAAGCTCGCCTTCATGATCGAAGGCCGCACAGGTATGTGGCGGCCAAGAACTTTGGAAACGAAAAGAAACGCACGCTTTGGATTACGGCGCTCGGCAAAACCGAACAACGAGCCCGGGTCGATATGTGTGGCATCGACGGTGACATCGAGACGCCCGCGCATCAGCTGTGCGCTTAGAGCTTGTTTAACTGCGTTACTTTCCATGAAAAAAATTCCTAGGGTAGCGTGAGGTCGATAACCTAACGTCTCTTCCGCAGCTTTCAAGTCAAAATAGGGTCTAAAAATTCTTGGCTTCGACGCGCCACATAGATGCTTGGGCCGAACGTGCTAATTCAGCAGTTGTGAACGTCTTGCTGCTGGATGTTTGAACTGCATCAACGCGGCACGCATCCAGAAAGGAGAGGAGCAAAGACGCTTTAACGGCAAAGTTCATATTTTGAGCATCAGGCATTGTCGAAGTTACCAAACCGATAACAGCGCCTGTCGAATCAAATAAGGGAGATCCGCTAGAGCCAGGTTGAATAGCAGCAGTAAATTGTAGAAGGCTGGAATCGTTATGCAGGCCAAATAACGCTGACACGCCGCCCTGGGTCACGTGGACCCCACCACCGGCGAACCCCGACATAGGGAAACCCAACGCGACTACAGATTCTCCCAAGTCGCAGCCGGAGCCTTCCTTAAAAGAGACAGATCTGAGGACAGGGGACTCAATCACTCTGAGGAGAGCGATGTCATTACGCTGGTCGACGACGACCGGCTCTGCACGATAACGACCTTCAAAGGAGGAAATGAATATGTCACTCATGCCCTCGATTACATGAGCACAGGTGAGAAGATGTTGATGGGAAACAGCGAAACCAGTGCCGGTTGCGCCCGTTCGTGCGCGTTCAGCCTCCGCAGAGCTACTGCGCCCTTTTGGATGGGCGTCATTAATATCGATCCCGATGCGGCGGCCTAGAGCGGCCAAACCATAAGCCGACCCCTCAGCCAGTGCGCGAAACTTCCATTGCTGATTACGGATGTAGAACTCGCCAATGATGATCGCCGCTTCACCGTTATCGTGGAGGTCCAATCGGTATTCGATCTGTTCGTCCACAAGCAGATGCAACGAACGAAGTTCGCTTACCGGGCCGGCTGCGGAAAATGTGTACGCGATAAGAAGCACTCGATCGCTGCCGGGAGGGAGAGCTGACAGGTTCAACTTACAACCAACCTTCGCTTGGTCGCCGCGCCACTCCATCCATGACTGTGTAGTCTGGAATAGTGCAGCCTCACCCGTGGGTTGGCGTTTGTCATTTACCGGCAGTATGGCAATCGCCGCGTACTCCCCGAAAGCCGAGGAGTTTCCGCATTCCAGAGTCCATTCACTCCGTGGACCTGATACCGCGGTGTTTGCGCCTGGCGCGAGCACCATCATTCCTTGATTACTCCTTAAGTGCTAAAACCACAGCGCTGCAATGGTACCAAACTTCAGGTTTCTCAATGCCTCAGGATGTCATTTTGGCACTACAGCTGCAACGGTGACCCCTTTCACACGTACGTCTGGCCGCCAAACGGTAGCTGGCTCAGGGAGATTCAGGCGGCGCGTAGCAAATATACCCGCCAAATTGACGCCAGCCTCCCGGGTATAACCAACGCCACCAGAGTAGCGCGGGTTGATTTCCAACAAGTGGGGTATACCCTGCGCATCATCCTTTGTCTGAACGTTCACAATGCCGTCACACTGGAAATGCTCGGCCGCTTTGAGTGCAAGCTCAACCGCTGCACCATCGTTTTCAAAAATCTGATGGACGCCGGTCTTCCTCCGGGCCACGAACGCGATCGCTCGGCCAGCCTCGCAGACCATATCGACCGAACACTCGCTCCCGGGCATGTAAGGCATCACAAGCATCGCTGGCGGCATTGCTCTTTCGCTGTAAGCACGCATGTATGTAGCGAAATTCGCAACCCTTGCATCGGGATCAGCAAAGCAGCAAAAGGGATCAGCACCCTCTTTGAAACGCCAAAAGCCTTGGCCATAGATGCCGACTGCAGGTTTTACGCAGACCTCACCCGACGCCGAAAGAGTTTCGTAAGCAGCAAACATATCCTCAGCATTCGTAGCAGTGATCGCCGGCACGCAGGCCAAGCCAGCACGCTCTGCCTCAGCAGTAAACCTGCTCTTGTCATCAACGAGGTCGAAGGTTCGCATCGATGTCCCACCGGTTACCAGCACCAGGCCAGCTTTTTCGAATCGAGCCCGGGCCCGCTCAAATACCCCCCCCAATCGACCTGCCAGGATTACTTTGATGCCATAGGTGTGTGCAGTCGAAATCACCCACGAGATTCGCTCTTCAGCACCACGAGGTTCGGTGAAACTGATATCTGCACCGGCCGTGATTTCAGGGCGATCATCGCGATGCGAGGCGAAAATCTTCACCTCAGGTGGCAGCGCATCACGCGCACCTTGAATAATATCGCGCTGGCTAGACTGCCCTTCGAGAAACCAAATCATGTTTTAACCTCACTTGTAGATGTGCACCGAAAGTCAAACCCGATGACGGGGACTGACAGCAATCGATAAGTTCAACCGGAACATAACGAGTCCGGCAGTAGCGTCAAGGCAATGCAGTGCGTTGTTCCAAGAGAGCGTCATCACGAGACAAGCTCCCATCCACAATTCCGGTTTTCAGGTTTTAAACTGGACCGCTTGCATGTGGTTCCTGCGCTCGTAAAATAATTCGGAACGGCGGTGGTGAGGCAAAACTAGGCGGGGTCACCCGGAGAAAAACAAACAGCATTGTCATTTCGAGTCAAGTCCAGTTAAGAATGGGCACCCATCGCAAAATTTTTCTAACATTTTGCAACGACATCAAGTAAATCGTCCACAGACATTCTATTTCAGCGTATGAAGCTGCAGGGCAACTGAAGCTCATCCCGTACCGTCCTCAAGTTTTGAACCAGTATCGACCCAGGGATAATCTATACCACCATATAGAGTCCGGCGACTAAGTCCTTCGTTTTCACAATAGATCAAGTAGTCTAATAATTTGCGGGCTCGACGGCGCAGGTCATCGGTATGCCTATGCGCGCCCTAAGCAAAGATCACGCACTGGGATTGCGATTACTACTTTAGCAAAACGGGCTATCACCTAGGCTGCGAAGATGCTTGGAAGCATGAGACGCCTCATAAAATTCTTGATGAGTATTTACGAGAGCTCGCCGAAGCGCGTCAGATCGATTTCGAGCTAATCCCTTGATATGCGCAGGTTCTGATGCGTGATCAAAAGCATATTGCGTCACTTCTCGCTTCGGTCTTCTCATATGTTCTGGTAGACGAGTATCAGGACACGAAGCAAATTCAGTATGACCTGCACGTCTCGCAGCAAAAATCCGAATGCACGGGTGCAATCTTCACCTTCAAACCTTTTCTAAATATAGGCTTGGCAAACAGGGGGCGCCCATGTACGTCAGGGTAACACACCCTCCTGACACCGTCGCTTGAGGCGATGGTGTACACGGCAACAGCGGATGCTGATCGAAGCAATGACTTAATTCAGTGCACGTCATGGTGTTAGCCGTTTCGGACTAGTTCTGCTCTTCCCATATCAAATACGGACCAGGCGTGACGCTGTATCGGCCTGCCAGAGACCGGGCAATAGTCAGCAGTAAATACCGTATTCCACTCGCGTCAGGAAATCTCTAACCATTAAATATCCATGGCCGCTCGACAAAAGACTGCATGGGGCCAAATGGTTCAATCCAAATGCTTTCTGGTGTAGCCACTGATGAGCATGTACTCTACTGCCAAACAAATGCGTTGCTATGACTAAAATATGATTTCGCCTAAGCCTGTAGTAGCGCAGCTCTCGGCTCCAGCAAACGCTATGTGATGCAGGACAGTTTCTTAGAAACTCGTAAATAACCATCAGAATACTCCGATCTCGGCGAGAGAAGCAACTAGCCCAGCTCATTGAGCAGAGCCTCCAGCACCTCAGTTGCCTTACCAATCAGCATCAACTCATTCTCTCCGCCCAGTGAGACATCCTCGATATTGAAATGAATGACAACTGCGCCACATGCACATGCGATTTCTGGAATATCAGCAGCTGGAGTAACGATCCCTGACGTACCTACCGAAACAAGGACGTCGCAACTGCGGACCAACCGGATAGACTCCTTCCAAATACCAGGCGGCAAGTCTTCTTTGAACCAAACAATTCCCGGACGAATGCGACCATTACAGTGATCGCAACGAGGAGGATTTTTTTCCAGACCACTCGCAGGAAGATTAAATTGCTCTAACGGTAACCGCGCAACCCTATTACAGGCAAAACATTTAGGACGCTCAAGACTACCATGAAGATGCAACGCGCTTATTGATCCGGCGCGTTCGTGTAGGTCATCAATATTCTGCGTTATTATCGAAACCTTGCGTACATCACTCGCCAATTTTGGAATTGCTAGGTGTGCGGCATTTGGTTTGGCACTTTTTGCTTGAAATCTTCTCCACAAGTAAAACCCCCAAACCAATGCCGGATTATCCCGAAACGCTTTGGCAGTTTCCAAACCTTGGGGATCATAGGTACCCCAGAGCCCAATTAGCTTGTCTCGATAAGTCGGTATTCCGCTCTCTACAGAAATGCCCGCACCAGTAAAAAATACAACTCTTCGAGCGCCCCGCAAAGCATTTGCTGCTGTCTCAAAATCACCTAGAACGCCCATATGCTTACCCAACCGATTCAGCTAAAACTGACAAACCCGAGCAATCGTGAAGCCGACCATCGGATTTCACGCAATCATTCACTACCAACAGAAATGTACAATAACTTTTGAGAGCCATTCTGATTAGTGTCTACTACAGTTGAATATACGCTCCCTGTCGAGACTTGATAATCATGGCCCAATACCCTTCCGTCACCATCAACTACTTCATAGAGACGTTCTAGTATTTCCATTTTCCAAGACCCGGAGCCGTTTATACACCCCGGCGTTACTATTTGAACTTGGTTAACCCATGCGGCGTTAACTCTACAGTTCACCAGATCCTTCAAGAGCTGGACGTTCGGAGCGAGAACTGTTCCTGTATGATGACTATCACCAGTAGAGTCGATGGTCTCAACGTGGAACCATGGCCACAACGTTTCCAATTCCACAAACGACCAAAACTGAAAATCGCTTGTCGAACGGTTCAATCCGGGCATCAGCTCGGCTTTGCGCATCGTTCTGAACATAATTTTTCCTGAATAACACCAATGGCATAGCCCAAAAAATAGCTCAGCGGTCAACTCCAGGGGAGCTCATCGTCTTTGTGACGCCCTAAAGATTCCCATAAGAGCAGTATAGTGAATTTATCGGAACTGTCGTGATGTGGCTCTATCCTCGTTTTTGAGGATCATTGAGTGCTCAGTCACGAAATCGCGGCAGCAATCAGGACGATACGAAGCATGAAAGCTCTAGGATACGAGGACCTCGCTGATGTCAGTGTCCGCCGTAGCATCAGCTCCTTGGAGCAAGCTCAAGTGAACGTATCTGTTAGTAAGCTAGCTGAGCTTGCCAAGGCGTTGGATTTTGATTTCGTGGCGTTGGTAGCCATTTGCGTGGCGCTTAGCGAGAACACGGCCCCTGAAAAAATCATTGAGCGTTCGTCCAACACGTTGGCTGAGTTCTCATCCCAAGGGGGATTTGTGCAGCTCCGTTCTCAACTGGCTGAAGGAAAAATCAAACCAAGAAGTCCTGGTAAACCCGCGAACGCTAAAAACATTACCGCCGTAACCCATTTGCGTTCGCTAGGCTTCAGTCAAGCTCAGATATCAAAAGAATTAGGATTAGCCAAATCGACAGTGAGTCGTTATTGGAAGCTAGCAGATAAAAGACATGAATAAATCCCCTACTCAGATAAGTTCCGCTAACTTTATGCGCTAACACGGGGTCGGGGCTCTCACTCGCGGTAGTTAGCGCTCGATCACAGATGCGGTGAATTGCGTGTCGCAATCCTTTTTTCACATGACCAACAGACTGAAATGTCAATCATCGAGAACATGGAGCCGATTATGCATGAGATGCCTGAAAGAGGAGCTCCCTCGCAAAAAAGTCGGATACTCGCCGAAGCATCTCTTCCCCAGTGCTCCTCAAAGCTAATGTAAACCCTCCAAGCCACGTAATAAGGAGCTTGTTTACCTGTTCAGACCCTTTCTGGATCCCGAAGGCCTGAACCTAAAAAAATAAGTTTACATCCTGCATAAAAAAAGCTGAAAAGTGGCTTGTTTACATCTAGGACCTGGCGCATGGTATATTTGTGGCCGTATAAGAATACCTTTGCTTGATTGAGAGCCTTTGTTAATGGCCTCGGCAGCTAAGGCGATAACACTGAAGCCTTACAAACCCCACGGCCCGCAACGGGTTTACGTAATGATACTGAAAAAACTATAAGCGTATTGAACGCAAACTCCAGCAGCGACCAGACGCTGCGATTGAGCAAGCGCGTGCTGGTCTGGCGTGGCAACAGATCGAGCCAGCTTTGCATCATGCCCGCCGCCACTGCGGAGAGAATGCCCGAGGCGCCCAGACGCTCAGCCAATACATACGCGGCAAACGGCAGCAGCAACATGAACACCACGTGAGTGGCCGGGTCGTCCCAGCCACTCGCGATCATCCATGTACGTAGCCGGCCGACCAGCCAGCTCAGCGCTACACCCACCGCCAGGCCACCCACGGCAACCAGCACGAAGGTCAGGCTGGCATCCGCCAGGGAGAACACGCCGGTCAATGCCGCCGCGAGGGCGAACTTGAAGGTCACCAGGCCCGAGGCATCATTCATCAACGCTTCGCCCTGAAGCATGTGCATCAGCGGCTTGGGCAAACGATTTTGGGCAATGGCCGACACCGCCACAGCATCCGTCGGTGATAAAACAGCTGCGAGGGCGAAGGCCACTGGCAACGGGATCGTAGGCAAAATCCAATGAATGAAGTAGCCAGCGCCGACCACGGTGAACAGCACCAACCCCACCGCCAACGTCAGAATCGGGCCGCGCAATCGCCACAACTCGCGCTTGGGCATGCGCCAGCCATCGGAGAACAACAAGGGCGGCAAGAACAGAAACAGGAACAGTTCGGGGTCCAGCGCCACATGCAGCCCCAACGTAGGCCAGGCCAACAAGGCGCCCGCAGCGATCTGCACCAAGGGTAAAGGCAGAGGGATCACACGCCCGACAAGACGCGAAACACTGACCAGCATCAGTAGGATAAGAACGGTATAGGCGGTTTGCATCACGCGGGTTTCCCGGACAATCGACTTGCAGCGACACACATCAGGCAACAACTGGCCGTTGAAGTGCCATATTACCCGGCTATGTTACCTGCCTATGCTGCGCGCTGGCTTTTGCACAAAAGTCGCACGATGCTGACCAGCGGCACCCAAATGCTCCAGGCATGGCATAATCCGTGACCTTTCGTTTTCCATTGGCCCAAAGGGGGGCAATTCCTTGACCGTTTCAAGCAAAACGTTGCACCTTTTCGGCATCAAAGCCTGCGACACCATGAAAAAGGCCCGCACCTGGCTCGATGAGCACGCTGTGAGCTATGACTTCCACGACTACAAAACGGCCGGTATCGACCGCGAACACTTGACCCAATGGTGCAACGAGCACGGTTGGCAGGTGGTTTTGAACCGTGCGGGCACCACCTTTCGCAAACTCGAAGACGAACGCAAAGCCGATCTCGATCAGTCGAAAGCCATTGAATTGATGCTCGCACAACCCTCGATGATCAAGCGCCCGGTGCTTGATCTCGGTGACAGAACCCTGATTGGCTTCAAGCCAGATAGTTATTCGGCAGCCCTCAAGTAGGCCAGCCTTCCATTTTTGTAGAGGTAACAGCATGTCCAATTCCCTGTTCAGCCTGGGCTTCGGCGTCGGCACTCAGAACCGCCAAGGTGCTTGGCTGGAAGTGTTTTACGCACAACCGCTGCTCAACCCGTCGGCCGAAATCATCGCTGCCATCGCACCGATCCTGGGTTACACCGAAGGTAACCAGGCCATCACGTTCACCGTCTCCCAGGCCCTGCAACTGGCCGACGCACTCAAAGGCGTCGACACAGCCCAAGCCGCCCTGCTGAGCCGCCTGGCTGAAAGCCACACTCCGCTGGTCGCGACCCTGCTGGCCGAAGACGCTGCACTGACCTCCACGCCTGAGGCCTACCTCAAGCTGCACCTGCTGTCCCATCGCCTGGTCAAGCCGCACGGCCTGAGCCTGGCGGGCGTGTTCCCGCAACTGCCGAACGTGGCATGGACCAGCCAGGGCGCGATCGACATCAACGAGCTGGCCGAGCGCCAACTGGAAGCCCGCCTGCGTGGCGAGCTGCTGGAAGTGTTCTCGGTGGACAAGTTCCCGAAAATGACCGACTACGTGGTCCCGGCCGGCGTGCGTATCGCTGACGCTGCGCGTATCCGCCTGGGCGCCTACGTGGGCGAAGGCACCACCGTGATGCACGAAGGTTTCGTCAACTTCAACGCCGGTACCGAAGGCCCGGGCATGATCGAAGGCCGTGTATCGGCTGGCGTCTTCGTCGGCAAAGGTTCGGACCTGGGCGGCGGTTGCTCCACCATGGGCACCCTGTCGGGCGGCGGCAACATTGTGATCAAGGTAGGCGAAGGCTGCCTGATCGGCGCCAACGCCGGTATCGGCATCCCGCTGGGCGACCGCAACACCGTGGAATCGGGCCTGTACGTAACCGCCGGGACCAAGGTTGCACTGCTGGACGAGCAGAACCAACTGGTCAAAGTGGTCAAGGCGCGCGAGCTGGCCGGTCAACCTGACCTGCTGTTCCGCCGTAATTCCGAGACCGGTGCCGTGGAGTGCAAAACCCACAAATCGGCCATCGAACTGAACGAAGCGCTGCACGCTCACAACTAAGCAGCCACTCGATGCCACTAGCGGGCCGCGCCTTCGGGTTGCGGCTCGCTTATACGAGTCTTGAACACCATGCTTGTGCCCTCTCCCTGGCGCGCCGATTTCCCGGCCATCGCCACCCTGCAACGGCAAGACCAGACCTACCTGGACAACGCCGCGACCACGCAAAAACCCCAAGCCCTGCTGGATGCCATCAGCCATTACTACGCTAACGGCGCAGCCAATGTGCACCGTGCCCAGCATTTGCCCGGCGCCCATGCGACCCAGGCCTTTGAAGACAGTCGCAGCAAGGTCGCGCAGTGGTTGAACGCAGGTGACAGCGGGCAAATCATCTTTACCCACGGCGCAACCTCTGCGCTGAACCTCCTGGCTTATGGCCTGGAGCATTTATTCAATGCGGGCGATGAGATTGTCATCAGCGCCCTGGAACACCACGCCAACCTGCTGCCCTGGCAGCAATTGGCCAAACGTCGCGCACTCACGCTGGTGGTACTGCCGCTGGGTGATGACGGTGTAATCGATCTGCAATCCGCCGCCGAATTGATCGGCCCGCGCACTCGCGTGCTGGCGGTGAGCCAATTGTCCAACGTGCTTGGCGCCTGGCAACCGCTGGAGGCCTTGCTGGCGCTCGCCAAGGCCCACGGCGCACTGACCGTGGTCGATGGCGCCCAGGGCATCGTCCATGGTCGTCACGATGTGCAGGCCCTGGGTTGCGACTTTTATGTATTTTCCAGCCACAAACTCTACGGCCCGGACGGCGTCGGCGTGCTGTATGGGCGCAACGAAGCCCTGCATCACCTGCGTCACTGGCAGTTTGGTGGCGAGATGGTGCAACAGGCGGACTACCAAAGCGCCAGCT
The DNA here is from genome assembly GCF_045447295.1 of Pseudomonas sp. O39. Lineage (NCBI taxonomy): Bacteria > Pseudomonadati > Pseudomonadota > Gammaproteobacteria > Pseudomonadales > Pseudomonadaceae > Pseudomonas > Pseudomonas sp. O39. The sequence goes on along the minus strand of NZ_JBJGXV010000033.1, from coordinate 17,560 downwards.
TCCGCCCTGCCCCACTGGGGTTCGAAGCCGGCACGCCGCCGATTGCCGGCGTGATTGGACTGGGCGCTACGCTGGATTACCTGAGTTCGCTGGATCAGCCGGCAGTGGTCGCCCATGAAGCCGCGCTGCACGACTACCTGCTGCGCGGGTTGAAGGCACGCAATGGCATCCGCGTCTTGGGCTCGCCGCAGGTAGCTTTGGCCAGTTTTGTGGTGGAAGGCGTGCATAACGCCGACCTTGCGCACCTGCTGACCGAGCAAGGCATAGCCGTACGTGCCGGGCACCATTGCGCCATGCCGCTGCTCAAGGCGATGCACTTATCCGGAGCGATCCGCGTGTCCCTGGCGCTTTACAACGATTCGGATGACCTGGAGCGTTTCTTTGAAGCGCTGGACCAGGCGCTGGATATGTTGCGATGAGCTTGCCGGTGGAGGCCGTCAGCGCGCTTGAGTCGTTTCAAGCCGTAGGCAGCTGGGAGCAACGCGCCCGGATGCTGATGCAATGGGGCGAGCGGTTGCCGGCTTTGGCGGATGCGGACAAGGTCGACGCCAACCTCGTGCAGGGCTGCGAAAGCCTGGTGTGGTTGGTCGGCCACTTGCAGGCCGGTCACTGGCAGTTTGCCGCGAGCAGCGAGGCGCGGATGATTCGTGGGTTGGTGGCGTTGCTGCTGGCGCGGGTCAATGGGCTGTCGGCGGCCGAGTTGCAGGCCGTCGACCTGCCTGACTGGTTTGCACAGTTGGGCCTGTCGCGACAGTTGTCGCCGTCGCGCAGTAATGGCTTGAATGCCGTTCTGCAGCGGATGCGGGAATTAAGCCGTACACAGAACTAAATGTGGGAGCTGGCTTGCCTGCGATTGCATCAGCGCGGCCCCCCCTGAAAGACCGAGGTGCCTGCATCGCAGGCAAGCCAGCTCCCACATTTTAGAATTGCGCAGGGCAACGAGAGTCAGGCGGGCTTGACCCGCTCGGACGGCCTGCGCACCCCGGCCACAATCTTGTCGACTGCCTTGGTCGCCGCCACCATGCCGAAGGTGGCCGTCACCATCATCACCGCGCCAAACCCACCGGCGCAGTCCAGCTTCACGCCGTCACCGACAAAACTTTTCTGCAAACAGATGCTGCCGTCCGGCTTGGGATAGCGCAGCTGCTCGGTGGAAAACACGCAGGGCACGCTGTAATGGCGGGTCACGGTGCGGGAGAAACCGTAATCGCGGCGCAGCGTGGAGCGCACTTTCGACGCCAACGGATCGTTGAAGGTACGGTTCAAGTCGCAGACCTGGATCAGCGTCGGGTCGATCTGCCCGCCCGCGCCGCCGGTGGTGATGATCTGGATCTTGCGGCGCTTGCACCAGGCAATCAGCGCCGCCTTGGCGTTGACGGCGTCGATGCAGTCGATCACGCAATCGATATTCGGGGTGATGTATTCGGCCATGGTGTCGCGCGTGACGAAGTCCGCCACCGCATGCACCGTGCAGTCCGGGTTGATGCCGCGCAGGCGCTCGGCCATCACTTCGACCTTGGGCTTGCCCACGGTGCTGTCCAGCGCGTGCAACTGGCGGTTGCTGTTGCTGACGCAGACATCGTCCAGGTCAAACAGCGAAATCTCGCCCACCCCGCAGCGGGCAATGGCTTCCGCCGCCCAGGACCCTACGCCGCCGACGCCGACGATCGCCACATGGGCCGCTTTCAAGCGTTCCAGGCCTTCAATGCCATACAAGCGGGCGACGCCTGCAAACCGCGGATCTTCTGTGCTCATGACCATTACCCCAAAAACCGGCGCGCATTATGGACTACGCAGCGACAAGTTCGAAGCGACAAGCTACAAGTAAAGAACTTAGAGGGTGTTTCGCTGACTAACGTCCGGCTTTTCTCTGTCTGCTATACGCTCAGGGACGGGCCGGTGTAGGATGCGCGCCGTTCGGCGTAGGCCGACACCTCTTTTCGTTCCACACCCTTTGGAACCCGAAATCGCTATGTCATCGCGTAAATTTGGACTCAACCTGGTGGTGGTGCTGGCAATTGCCGCGCTGTTCACCGGTTTCTGGGCGCTGATCAACCGCCCGGTCACTGCCCCCAACTGGCCCGAACAGATCTCCGGGTTTTCCTACTCGCCGTTCCAGCAAGGCCAGTTCCCGCAGAAAGACCAGTACCCAAGCGACGAAGAAATGCGTCGCGACCTCGAGATCATGAGCAAGCTAACGGACAACATCCGTACCTACTCGGTCGACGGCACCCTGGGGGATATCCCCAAGCTGGCCGAAGAGTTCGGTCTGCGCGTGACCCTGGGTATCTGGATCAGCCCGGACCTTGAACGTAACGAACGCGAAATCCAGCGCGCCATCGAACTGGCCAACAGTTCGCGCAGCGTCGTGCGGGTAGTGGTCGGTAACGAAGCGTTGTTCCGTGAAGAAATTACCCCGCAAGCGCTGATCGTGTTGCTCGATCGCGTGCGCGGCGCCGTGAAAGTACCGGTGACAACGTCCGAGCAATGGCACATCTGGGAAAAGAACCCGCAACTGGCCAAGCACGTCGACCTGATTGCCGCGCACATCCTGCCGTTCTGGGAATTTATTCCGATGGACAAGGCCGGCCAGTACGTACTCGACCGCGCCAGGGACCTGAAGAAATTGTTCCCGAAAAAGCCGCTGCTGCTGTCGGAGGTTGGCTGGCCGAGCAACGGGCGCATGCGTGGGGGTAATGAAACGTCCCCGGCAGACCAGGCGATTTACCTGCGCACGCTGGTGAACAAGCTGAACCGCCAGGGCTACAACTACTTCGTGATCGAGGCCTTCGACCAGCCGTGGAAAGTCAGCGACGAAGGTTCAGCCGGTGCTTACTGGGGTGTGTACAACGCCGCGCGCCAGCAGAAATTCAACTTTGAAGGACCTGTGGTCGCGATCCCGCAATGGCGCGTGCTGGCCATCGGCTCGGTGGTGCTCGCGCTGCTGTCGTTGACCTTGCTGATGATCGACGGCTCGGCCCTGCGCCAGCGTGGCCGGACCTTCCTGACCTTTATCGCCTTCCTGTGCGGGTCGGTGCTGGTGTGGATCGGCTACGACTACAGCCAGCAATACAGCACCTGGTTCAGTGTGACCGTCGGGATCTTGCTGGCACTCGGCGCGCTGGGCGTGTTTATCGTGTTGCTGACCGAAGCCCACGAATTGGCGGAAGCGGTATGGACTCACAAACGCCGACGTGAATTCCTGCCAGTGGAAGGGGATTCGGACTACCGCCCGAAAGTGTCGATCCATGTGCCGTGCTACAACGAGCCGCCGGAGATGGTCAAACAGACCCTCGACGCCCTGGCCGCCCTGGATTACCCGGACTACGAAGTCCTGATCATCGACAACAACACCAAGGACTCCGCTGTTTGGGAACCGGTGCGCGATTATTGCGAAACCCTCGGGCCGCGCTTCAAGTTCTTCCACGTTTCGCCCCTGGCCGGTTTCAAGGGCGGCGCGCTGAACTACTTGATCCCGCATACCGCCAAGGATGCCGAAGTGATTGCGGTGATCGACTCGGACTACTGCGTGTCGCCGAACTGGCTCAAGCACATGGTGCCGCACTTCGCCGACCCGAAAATTGCCGTGGTGCAGTCGCCGCAGGATTACCGCGACCAGAACGAAAGCACCTTCAAGAAGCTCTGCTACGCGGAATACAAAGGCTTCTTCCATATCGGCATGGTCACCCGTAACGACCGTGACGCGATCATCCAGCACGGCACCATGACCATGACCCGTCGCTCGGTGCTCGAAGAACTCGGCTGGGCCGACTGGTGCATCTGTGAAGACGCCGAACTGGGCCTGCGCGTATTCGAGAAAGGTCTGTCGGCGGCGTATTACCACGACAGCTACGGTAAAGGCCTGATGCCGGACACCTTTATCGACTTCAAGAAACAGCGTTTCCGCTGGGCCTACGGGGCGATTCAGATCATCAAGCGTCACACCGCCAGCCTCTTGCGCGGTAAGGGCACCGAGCTGACCCGTGGCCAGCGCTACCACTTCCTGGCGGGCTGGTTGCCGTGGGTGGCGGACGGCATGAACATCTTCTTCACCGTCGGCGCCTTATTGTGGTCCGCGGCGATGATCATCGTGCCGACCCGTGTCGATCCACCACTGCTGATTTTCGCGATTCCGCCCTTGGCGCTGTTCGTGTTCAAGGTGGGCAAGATCGTCTTCCTGTACCGCCGTGCAGTCGGCGTGAACCTCAAGGACGCGTTCTGCGCGGCCCTGGCCGGGTTGGCGTTGTCTCACACCATCGCCAAGGCGGTGCTGTATGGTTTCTTCACCACCAGTATTCCGTTCTTTCGTACACCGAAAAACGCGGATAACCACGGCTTCTGGGTAGCCATTTCCGAAGCCCGCGAAGAAATGTTCATCATGCTGCTGTTGTGGGGCGCGGCGCTGGGGATCTACCTGGTGCAGGGCCTGCCGAGCAATGACATTCGCTTCTGGGTAGTGATGCTGCTGGTGCAATCGCTGCCGTACGTGGCGGCGTTGATCATGGCGTTCCTCTCGTCGCTGCCAAAACCGGCGCCGAAGGGTGAGCCGGCAACGGCAGAGTAAAAACTTGCGCAATGCACTAAACGGCGGCCTCTGGCCGCCGTTTTGCTATAAGATAACGGCCGTTTTGTGAGACTTGGCCCAGCCCTGCTTTCTGTGGGAGCTGGCTTGCCTGCGATGCAGACGCCGCGGTCTGGCAGGTACACCGCGGCGATGCTATCGCAGGCAAGCCAGCTCCCACATTGAACCTGCGCCGTTTCAAGATCTGTATTCCACATTCGTCCTGCGCGCCCCTTACACGCTTCCCGGAGTTTCCCCATGACGGCCCATGCCGACCTTTCGCCGACCCTTCAACTCGCTATCGACCTGATCCGTCGCCCGTCGGTCACACCGATCGACGCCGACTGCCAGAAGCTGATGATGCAGCGCCTGGGCGACGCCGGTTTCAAGCTTGAGCCAATGCGCATCGAGGACGTGGACAACTTCTGGGCCACCCACGGCAACCATGAAGGCCCGGTGCTGTGCTTTGCCGGCCACACCGACGTGGTCCCGACCGGCCCGGTGCAGGCCTGGCAGAACGACCCGTTCGACGCGTTGATCGACGAAGACGGCATGCTTTGCGGCCGTGGTGCGGCAGACATGAAAGGCAGCCTGGCGGCAATGCTGGTGGCATCCGAGCGTTTCGTTACCGACTACCCGGACCACAAGGGCTCGGTAGCCTTCCTGATCACCAGCGATGAAGAAGGCCCGGCGCACCATGGCACCAAGGCTGTGATCGAGCGGCTGGCGGCACGCAAGGAGCGCCTGGACTGGTGCATCGTCGGCGAACCGTCAAGCACGACCCTGGTGGGCGATGTGGTCAAGAACGGCCGTCGTGGCTCTCTCGGCGCCACCCTGACCGTGCGCGGTGTACAAGGCCACGTGGCGTATCCGCACCTGGCGAAGAACCCGATCCACCTGGCCGCACCGGCCCTGGCCGAATTGGCCGCCGAGCATTGGGACGACGGCAATACCTTCTTCCCGCCGACCAGCTTCCAGATTTCCAACCTCAACTCCGGCACCGGCGCCACCAACGTGATCCCCGGTGACCTGACGGCGGTGTTCAATTTCCGCTTTTCCACTGAATCCACCGTGGAAGGCTTGCAACAGCGCGTTGCGGCGATCCTCGACAAACATGGCCTGGACTGGCACGTAGAGTGGGCGCTGTCAGGCCTGCCGTTCCTCACCGAACCGGGCGCGTTGCTGGATGCGGTATCGGCCAGCATCAAGGCAATTACCGGCCGCGAGACCAAGGCTTCCACCAGCGGCGGTACGTCCGACGGGCGTTTCATCGCCACGCTGGGCACCCAAGTGGTCGAGCTGGGCCCGGTCAACGCGACGATCCACCAAGTCAACGAACGTATCCTGGCCAGCGACCTCGACGTGCTGACCGAAATCTATTACCAAACCCTGATCAAGTTGCTCGCCTGATGCTCGCTTGCCCCATTTGCAGCGCACCGCTCAACGCGGTGGACAATGGCGTGGCGTGCCCGGTCGGGCACCGTTTCGACCGTGCGCGCCAGGGTTACCTGAACCTGTTGCCGGTGCAGCACAAGAACAGCCGCGACCCGGGCGATAACCTGGCCATGGTCGAAGCACGCCGCGACTTCCTCAACGCCGGGCACTACGCCCCGGTGGCCAAGCGCCTGGCCGAACTGGCCGCCGAGCGTGCGCCACAGCGTTGGGTGGACATCGGCTGTGGCGAGGGTTACTACACCGCGCAACTCGCCGAAGCCCTGCCCGATGCCGACGGCTACGCGCTGGATATCTCCAAGGAAGCCGTCAAGCGCGCGTGCAAACGCAACCCGGCGCTGACCTGGTTGATCGCCAGCATGGCCCGCGTGCCGTTGGCCGATGCCAGCTGCCAGTTCCTCGCCAGCGTGTTCAGCCCATTGGACTGGCAGGAGGCCAAACGCCTGCTCAGCCCCGGTGGCGGCTTGATGAAGGTTGGCCCGACCGCGGGCCACCTGATGGAACTGCGCGAGCGCCTGTACGACGAAGTGCGTGAATACACCGACGACAAGCATTTGGCCCTGGTGCCGGACGGCATGAGCCTGGCCCACAGCGAAACCCTGGCGTTCACCCTGAGCCTGGCCGAACCCAAAGACCGCGCCAACCTGCTGGCGATGACGCCCCACGGCTGGCGCGCGAGTGCCGAGCGCCGCGCCGAAGTGATTGAGGCCGCCGAGCCGCTGCAGGTCACTGTGTCGATGCGCTACGATTATTTCGTGCTTCAATAACCGACTTTTAAGCATCCGCGAATGGATTTTCGAATCCCGCAACGAGGAACATCCATGCGCCAACCTGATATCGAGATTTACCTGAAGGACGCCGACGTCGACTACAAGGCCATTGCCGCCTGGCTGGGCGCCGCCCTGGGCCCGTGCACCGACTGGGTCCAGAGAGGCCAGACCTACAAGTGCAAGGCCGGCAGCGTGCCGGTCACCTGGCTGCCAAAAGCCGTCGGCAAATGGAACAGCCTGTACCTGGAAAGCGACCAGACCCCGTGGGACGACGACATCGCCTGCGCCCGCGCTGCGTTTGCTGCGCTGAACGTCGAAGTGCGTTGCGCGCCGGGTACCTGGGTTGAGGAAGAAGGCGAGGAAAGCGCTGACACCTGGATTCGCATCAGCGTGGACGGTGAAGAGCAGATCACCTGGAAAACGGCTTAAGAGCAGCTACAAGCCTCAAGCCTCAAGCAAAACCGCTTGCAGCTTGAGGCTTGTCACTTGCGGCTCGGCCTTACAGGCCGACCACATCCTCCGCCTGCAACCCCTTCTCGCCGGTCACCACGGCGTACTCCACCTGCTGGCCTTCGGCCAATGAACGGTGGCCATCACCGCGAATGGCGCGGTAGTGCACAAACACATCCTTGCCGTCCTCACGCTGAATAAAGCCATAGCCTTTTGCATCGTTGAACCACTTCACATTGCCGGTTTCGCGCGTTGCCATCTGTCTTACTCCCACATGCATTTTTATTGTTGAGTCGTTCGCATTGAACTGCCGAGTATAAGACAGGCTCAAAAACGATCAACTCAAGTTTACATCGCCGCTTTTTTGCCGATTTTCGGCGAATACGGCACACTACCCACCCGAGCGCCTGCTCGGTTTTTTCCACTTGAAGCAGCACGCCTATGACCCGCTCCCCGTTCCGCCGTCTGGTGTTTGGCACCTTGCGCCGACTGTTGTACCTCTGGGTTCGCTCCGAGACGATCAACCAGTCGTCCCTAACCCTTAACCTCGACCGCAGCCGGCCGGTGTTCTACGTCCTGCAATCGCCCTCCCTCACCGAATTGGCCGTGGTCGATACCGAGTGCACCAAGGCCGGCCTGCCGCGCCCGGTGCTGCCGGTATCGGTAGGCTCGCTGATCGAACCCGCCGCATTCTTCTACCTCACGCCGGAGCCGGACTGGCTTGGCCGCCAGGACAAGCGCGGCGCGCCGCCGACCCTGACCCGGCTGGTCAACACCCTGACCGAACACGCCGAAGAGAATGCACAAATCATTCCCGTCAGCGTGTTCTGGGGGCAGTCGCCCGAGAGCGAGTCCAGCCCATGGAAACTGCTGTTTGCCGACAGCTGGGCCGTCACCGGCCGTCTACGCCGGCTGTTGAGCATCCTGATCCTGGGTCGCAAGACCCGCGTACAATTCTCCGCGCCTATCAACCTGCGTGAATTGATCGAGCACAATAAAGGTCACGAACGCACCGTGCGGATGGCCCAGCGCATCCTGCGTGTGCACTTTCGTAACCTGAAGACCGCCGTGATCGGTCCTGACCTGTCCCACCGCCGCAATTTGGTGAAGGGCCTGGTCAATATGCCGCTGGTGCGCCAAGCCATCAGCGAAGAGGCCGAACGCGAAAAAATCACCCCGGAAAAAGCCAAGGCCCAGGCCCTGCGCTACGGCAACGAGATCGCCTCGGACTACACCTACACCGCGATCCGCTTTCTCGAAGTGGTACTGAGCTGGTTCTGGAACAAGATCTACGACGGCATCAAGGTCAATAACATCGAGGGTGTGCAAAAGGTTGCCCAGGGTTATGAGGTGATCTACGTGCCTTGCCACCGTAGCCATATCGACTACCTGCTGCTCTCGTACCTGCTGTTCAAGAATGGCCTGACCCCGCCGCACATCGCCGCCGGCATCAACCTGAACATGCCGGTGATCGGCAGCCTGCTGCGCCGTGGCGGTGCGTTTTTCATGCGCCGCACCTTCAAGGGCAACCCGCTGTATACCTCGGTGTTCAACGAATACCTGCACACGCTGTTCACCAAGGGTTTCCCGGTGGAGTACTTCGTGGAAGGCGGGCGCTCGCGCACCGGGCGCATGCTGCAACCGAAAACCGGAATGCTGGCAATCACCCTGCGCAGCTTCCTGCGCTCTTCGCGCATGCCGATCGTGTTTGTGCCGGTGTATATCGGCTATGAGCGTGTGCTGGAAGGCCGCACTTACCTCGGCGAGCTGCGTGGCGCGAGCAAGAAGAAAGAATCGATCTTTGATATTTTCAAAGTGGTCGGCGCGCTCAAGCAGCGCTTTGGCCAAGTCGCGGTCAATTTCGGCGAACCGATCAAGCTGGCCGAGTTCCTCGACACCGAGCAACCTGACTGGCGCAGCCAGGAGCTGGGGCCGAACTACAAACCCGCCTGGCTCAACGAAACCACCAACCGCCTCGGTGAGCAGGTGGCGCGCCACTTGAACGAAGCCGCCGCAGTCAACCCGGTGAACCTGGTGGCGCTGGCGCTACTGTCCACCACCCGCCTGGCCCTGGACGAACAGGCCATGGCGCGTCAGTTGGACCTGTACCTCGCGCTGCTGCGCCGCGTGCCGTACTCGTCGCATACCACGTTGCCGGAAGGCGATGGCATGGCGTTGATCAAGCACGTCAAGGACATGGACCTGTTGTCCGAGCAAAGTGACGCCCTGGGCAAGATCCTGTACCTGGACGAGCAGAATGCCGTCCTGATGACCTATTACCGCAACAACGTACTGCACATCTTCGCCCTGCCCGCACTGCTGGCAAGCTTCTTCCAAAGCAGCTCGCGGATGAGTCGCGAACAAATCCTGCGTTACACCCGCGCGCTCTATCCGTACCTGCAATCGGAGTTGTTTATCCGCTGGTCGCTGGAGGAGTTGGACGCGGTGGTTGACCAGTGGCTTGAGGCGTTTGTCGAGCAAGGCCTGCTGCGCTTCGAAAACGACGTCTACCTGCGCCCGGCCCCCAGTTCGCGGCACTTTGTGCTGCTGACGCTGCTGTCCAAGAGCATCGCCCAGACCCTGCAACGCTTCTACATGGCGATCTCGCTGCTGCTCAACAGCGGCCAGAACAGCATCAGCGCCGAGGAGCTGGAAGACCTGTGCACGATCATGGCCCAGCGCCTGTCGATCCTGCATGGCCTCAATGCCCCGGAGTTCTTCGACAAGAGCCTTTTCCGACATTTCATCCAGACTTTGCTGGAGCAAGATGTGCTGCGCCGCGATGAAGCCGGCAAGTTGAGCTACCACGACCTGCTCGGTGAACTGGCTGAAGGCGCAGCGAAGCGCGTGCTGCCAGCCGATATTCGCCTGTCGATCCGGCAGGTGGCGTTGCATCGCGTTGATGGCGCAGCCGAGGCGCCAGTCGACTCTGGGCCGGTCAAACCTGAAGAAAGCCGCTAGATTGAATGAGGCGTCGGGCGGATTCCGGCGCCGTTGAAAAGGAGCTGTACCATGAAAAAGATCCTCCTCCTCGGCCTGACCGCCCTGCTCGGAGCCTGCCAATCCATGAACCCCGCCGCCAAAGCCAGCCTCGACGGCGAAGTGTTCTACCTGCAACGCATTGCCCTGCCGCCCGCCGCCACCTTGAGCGTCAGCCTGCAGGACGTATCCTTGATGGACGCCCCGGCCGTGACCCTCGCCGAACAGAAAGGCCCGGTAAAAGGCCAGGTGCCACTGCCGTTTCACCTGAGCTACGACCCGGCCCACATCAAGCCAGGGCACACTTACTCGGTGAGCGCTCGTATCGAGCTGGATGGCAAGCTACTGTTTATCACCACCGAACGGCACGCTGTGCAGCTTAATGGTCAAGACCCACAACCGCTGCGCCTGCGGGTGGATGCGGTCGCACACTGATATTTTCCAGAACATAAGCCCGATCAAAAGGAAGCGCCCATGCTCCGTAACTCCCTTCGCCTCACAGCCCTGTGCGCCGGCCTGCTGCTTGGCGCCAACGCCATGGCGCTGTCACTTGGCAGCCTGTCCCAGAGCGACGCCAGCGGCGGCCTCAAGGACGCACTGACCCAGGGCGCACAGATCGCCGTGAAACAACTGGGCGTACCCGGTGGTTTCAGCAACAACCCGGAAGTGAAAATCGGTCTGCCAGGCAAGCTCGGCAAAGTGGCCGACAAGCTGAAGATGTTCGGCATGGGTGATCAAGTCACACAGCTGGAAACCAGCATGAACAAGGCGGCTGAAACTGCCGTGACCCAGGCGCAACCGATTCTGGTCAATGCGGTAAAAAACATGAGCGTGACCGACGCCAAGGGCATCCTCACCGGTGGCCAGGACTCGGCGACTCAATACCTGAACAAAAGCAGCCGCGAAGAGATCCGCGCCAAGTTCCTGCCGATCGTCAAGGCCGCCACCGACAAGGTTGGCGTGGCACAGCAGTACAACGCCCTGGCGGGCAAGGCCGCGGCATTTGGCGCGGTTGATGCCAAAAGTGCCAACGTCGAAAGCTACGTGACCGAACAGGCGCTGGACGGCTTGTTCAAAATGATTGCGCAGCAGGAAGAAACCATTCGCAAGAACCCGGCGGCTGCGGCCACCAGCCTGGCGAAGAAGGTGTTTGGCGCGCTGTAATATCTCAGAGTCACCCTTCACTCTTCTGCGCCCAGGTAGTTCCTGACACACCTGGGCGCAGTTGTCTTGCGCTAGCGAAACAGCGGATACAAAGGCCTGTAGGGCAATGGCTGCTCACAGATCGGGTATGGCTGTGGGTGCGGTTTACCGTGGCTCGGCTTGGCGGATTGGGTATGCCCTACAACTGGCTGGGCGGAATAAGGGCGGCGAGGCCCGGGCTGTCCATACACCGGTCTCTTCGCCCTGGTGGTCTCAACCTGTTTGCGAGGCAAATGATTGCCCACCAATGCCTCGAAAAACGCCTCTTTGAAAGCAGCAATCGCAGTACAAAACGACATATGACACTCCATAAACTCATTGAATCAGGCCCGACCCCCAACAGGCGAAGTCGAAACCCGTGCCTGTCCATCAGGCAATGCTGAGTGGAGTGAAAAAGGCGAACGTTCCACAGCCGCCGATGCCTGTTTGCATCAGCATGTAAATCAATGAATGACCGAACTCGCCAGCCGCCCGATCATGATCGTTGCAAAACAGCCGATGGCCACGGATGTCGCGCGGTTGATCTTCAATGGAGTGAGCCACGTCTTCTGAATGCCTTCAAAGCGGCTGCCCAGCACGATCCACGCAGCCCCTACCGGTATCACCACCAACGCAAGGGTGGTCATGAACCCTATATAGCCTTGCAGCGAAGCAAAGGCGCTGGCCGGTGCGATAAACGAAACGATCAGCAGGCCTTTGGGGTTCATCACGGTGAGCCAGAAAAAATACAGGCCGGAAAAACCATCCCCGGTCGCAGTGATAGCACTGCTTTTGCGCTGCCACAGCTTGAACGAGACATACAACAAGTAGCAGGCCGCCGCCAGTTGCGTGATGTTCAACATCCCTGGCGAATAGGCCGCGAGATAAAGCAACGCCACGCCCCACACCGACACCTGTAACAAGTAGGCCAGGCATTCGATAAAGACCAGCGTCCACGAAGCCCGATACCCGAACAACACCCCCGCACGGAACAGCAGGGTGTTGGTCGGGCCTGGGGCGAGCAACAACAACATCAGGGCTGAAACGGTGGCCAGCATGATTACGCGACGTCCTTCCTCACTCGGAACCACGCAGCATACAGGGCTGGCAAGAACAATAGGGTCAACGCCGTCGCCACAATCAATCCTCCCATAATCGCCACCGCCATCGGCCCGAAGAACACGCTGCGTGACAGCGGAATCATCGCCAGCACCGCCGCCAGGGCTGTCAGCACAATCGGGCGGAAGCGTCGGACGGTGGCTTCAATGATCGCCTGCCATGGCGCCAATCCAGCCTTGATGTCCTGTTCGATCTGGTCCACCAGGATCACCGAGTTGCGCATGATCATCCCCGACAAGGCGATGGTCCCCAACATGGCGACGAAGCCGAAGGGCTGGCGGAATACCAGCAGGAACAAGGTCACCCCGATCAAGCCCAGCGGTGCCGTCAGAAACACCATCGCAGTGCGTGAGAAACTGCGCAGTTGCAGCATCAGCAGAGTCAGCACCACCACGATGAACAGAGGCACACCGGCCTTGACCGAGTTCTGGCCACGGGCGGAATCCTCGACCGTGCCGCCAACTTCGAGCAAGTAGCCGTCCGGCAGTTCTGCACGCACGCCTGCGAGTGTTGGCAGTATCTGCTGCACCAGCGTCGCTGGTTGTTCCTTGCCGTAGATGTCGGCGCGCACGGTGACGGTCGGCAGGCGGTTGCGATGCCAGATAATGCCCTCTTCGAAGCCGTATTCGAGGGTGGCAATCTGCGACAGCGCCACGCTTTTGCCATTGTCGGTCGGCACCGCCAGGCTCGGCAGCAACGACAACTCAGTGCGCTCATGCACGGTGCCGCGCAGGAGGATTTCGATCAACTCGTTGTCCTCGCGAAATTGGCTGACGGTGGAACCGGTCAGTGAACTCTGCAGGAATTTCGACAGGTTGGCGGTGCTCACGCCAAGGGCACGGGCGCGGTCCTGGTCAATACTGAGGTAGACAACTTTGCTAGGTTCTTCCCAGTCCAGATGCACGTTAACCACATGGGTATTTTCGCGCACCCTGGCCGCCACTTTGCGGGCCAAGGCACGGACTTCTTCGATGTGTTCGCCGGTCACACGAAACTGCACCGGATAGCCCACGGGCGGGCCGTTCTCCAGGCGCGTGACCCGCGAGCGCAGTTCGGGGAATTGCTCGTTAAGGGTTTCGATCAGCCAGGTGCGCAGGCTTTCACGCTCTTCGATGGTTTTGGCCAGCACCACAAATTGCGCGAAGCTTGCAGCCGGCAGTTGCTGGTCCAGGGGCAGATAGAAACGCGGCGAACCGGTGCCGACGTAGGCCACATAGTTTTCGATGCCTGCATGCTCCTTGAGCAAGGCTTCCAGGCGTTTGACCTGGTCGGCAGTGTTGCTCAGGGAAGCGCCTTCCGCCAGTTTCAGGTCAACCATCAACTCCAGGCGACCGGAAGCGGGAAAGAACTGTTGCGGCACAAATCGGAACAGCGCCACCGAGCCGATAAACAGCAGCAGGGTCAGGACAATCACTGTCTTGCGTCGACGCACACACCATTCAACCAAACGTCTTACGCGCTGGTAGAACGGCGTACCGTAAGGATCGGGGCCATCGGTGCCGTGTTTGGCCGCGTGAATTTTCGCCAGGTCCGGCAGGAGTTTCTCTCCTAGATATGGCACAAACACCACCGCGGCGACCCACGAGGCCAGCAGAGCAATGGTCACCACCTGGAAGATCGAACGGGTGTATTCGCCGGTGCTCGATTGTGCGGTGGCAATCGGCAGGAAGCCCGCCGCCGTGATCAACGTGCCAGTCAGCATGGGGAACGCGGTGCTGGTCCAGGCAAAGCTGGCGGCCTTGATCCGGTCGTAACCCTGCTCCATTTTGATCGCCATCATTTCCACGGCGATGATGGCGTCGTCGACCAGCAACCCCAAGGCCAGCACCAACGCACCGAGGGAGATTTTGTGCAGGCCGATACCGAGGTAATACATGGTTGCAAAGGTCATCGCCAGCACCAGCGGAATCGCCAGGGCCACGACCATACCGGTGCGCACCCCAAGTGAGAAAAAGCTCACCAGCAAGACGATGGCCAACGCCTCGGCCAATACTTGGACGAATTCACCGACGCTGGTTTTCACTGCCGCCGGCTGGTCCGACACCTTGCGCAGTTCCATGCCAGCCGGAAGGTTCTTCTGCAGGCGTGCGAATTCGCCTTCGAGGGCCTTGCCCAATACCAGAATGTCGCCGCCATCACGCATGGCCACGGCCAGGCCGATGGCGTCCGCGCCCATATAACGCATGCGCGGTGCCGGTGGGTCGTTGAAGCCACGGTGGATGTCGGCCACGTCTCCAATGCGGAACGTGCGGTCACCCACGCGAATCGGGAAACTGCGGATCTCATCCACAGTTTTGAAGTTGCCTGACACGCGCAGTTGCACACGTTCGGTCGGGGTTTCAAAGAAGCCGGCCGTAGACACGGCGTTCTGCTCCTGCAATGCCTGCTGCACTGCCGCCAGAGGCAGGCCAAGGGTGGCCAGTTTGAGGTTGGACAGCTCGATCCAGATTTTCTCGTCCTGCAGCCCAAGCAGCTCGACCTTGCCCACATCCGGCACACGCTGCAGTTGAATCTGGATGCGATCGGCGTAGTCCTTGAGCACGGCGTAGTCGAAGCCATCGCCGGTCAGCGCGTAGATATTGCCGAAGGTGGTGCCGAACTCATCGTTGAAAAACGGCCCCTGGATGTCCGGCGGCAAGGTTTGGCGAATGTCACTGATCTTCTTGCGCACCTGGTACCACAGGTCCGGAATCTGCGCGGAGTGCATCGAGTCGCGGGCCACAAAGGTGACTTGCGACTCACCGGGCCGCGAGAAGGAAACGATGCGCTCGTAGTCGCCAGTCTCCATGAGTTTTTTCTCGATACGCTCGGTGACCTGGCGCGAGACTTCCTGGGCGGTGGCCCCGGGCCAATTGGTCTTGATGACCATGGCCTTGAACGTGAACGGTGGGTCTTCGCTTTGCCCCAGCTTGGTGTAGGACAGAGTGCCGACCACAGCCAGCAGGATCATCAGGAACAGTACGATCTGGCGATTACGCAACGCCCATTCGGAAAGATTGAAACCCATCGGGGACTACTCCTTGGCCGCCAGATTCACAACTCGGTTGGAGCGATCCACCGGGCGCACTTGCTGGCCCTCATGAAGCACATGCACGCCCGCTGCAATCACCCAGTCGGTGGGGGCCAAGCCTTCGAGGACCGGCACGGTTTTCTCGCCAAAGGCGCCAATGCGCACCGGTGTGCGTTTCAGCGTGTTGTCAGGTTGCACACGCCAAACGAAGGACGCGCCGTTCTCCGCACTCAGGGCAGACAGCGGTACCGACAGAGGAATTACGCCGTCAGCCTGTATGAAAACTCGGGCACTCTGGCCCAGTTCGGCCGGGACTTTGCCACCCGTGAAGGCGACGCGAGCAGCGAATGTGCGCGATTTAGGATCGGCTGCGGGCGACAACTCACGGATGCGCCCGGTAAAGCGTTGGTCTGGCTGGCTCCACAACTCCACCGACACCGGCTGGCCGATCTTGAACCGGCCGAAGCCTTGCTCGGGCAGGCTGATCAGCACTTCGCGCTCACCATCGGTGGCCAGGGTGAACACGGTTTGGCCGGCGGACACCACTTGGCCGACTTCCACCGCGCGCTTGGCGACGACACCGTCCTGTGGGGCGCGCAGCACCGCATAGCCAGCCTGGTTGCTCGATACATCGAATTCGGCCTTTATCTGCTTCAGGCGCGCTTCACCGGATCGGTAAAGGTTTTCGGAATTGTCGTACTGCGAGCGGCTGACCATCTGACGGTCCATCAGGGTCTTGTAGCGGTCACGCTCGGCGCGCACCAGGCTCAGGTTGGCCTCGGCGGCGGCAACCTGGGCACGCGTGGCTTCCAGTTGCAGGCGCACATCCTGCGGGTCGAGCTCTGCCAGCGGCTGGTTAGCCTTGACCCGCTCGCCCTCCTCCACCAGCCGCTTGCTGACTTTACCGCCAATACGAAAGGCCAGATCCGGCTCATAACGGGCACGTACTTCACCCGGGTAGCTGTCCATTGCCTGGGCGGAAGGCTGCGGTTGCACCACCATCGCCGGGCGGACAGTGGTTTGGGCCGCTTCTTCATGGCCGCAGGCGGCCAATAGGAAGACCAGGCTGACAGGCAACGCAAGGGGCAGGAAAGTGCTGCGCATGCTGAAGGACCTTTCGCAAATGGAGCTAGGAATAATTATACTGGCCGGTATGTTATTAATACCAAACTCGCCAGTCCAGTATTAAAGGTGAAAATGTCCGACAATCGAGTGAACACCAATAGCCCCGGGCGTCCCAAGGACATGGCAAAACGCCAGGCAATTCTCGAAGCAGCTAAAATTCTGTTTTTGAGCAATGGCTACGCCAGCACCAGCATGGATGCCGTGGCCCTGGAGGCCGGCGTGTCAAAACTGACGGTCTACAGCCACTTCACCGACAAAGAGACCTTGTTCACCGCCGCCGTCGTGGCCAAGTGCGAGGAGCAATTGCCGGTGATGTACTTCGAATTGCCCGAAGGCATGCCGGTGGAGACTGTGTTGTTGAACATCGCGCGGGGGTTCCATCGGCTGATCAACAGCGAGGAGTCGGTGAACCTGCATCGCCTGATGATGACCACCGGCAATCAGGACGTGAAACTCTCGCAGATTTTCTTCGAAGCCGGTCCCATGCGCATGCTGCAGGGCATGGAGCGCCTGCTCAGCCGGATCGACCAGAGCGGCGCCCTGAGCATCGACAAACCGTTGACGGCGGCCGAGCATTTCTTTTGCCTGCTCAAGGGCACGGCGAATTTCTGCTTGCTGTATGGCTGCGGCGGGCCACTGAATGAGGAAGCCGCCGAAGCCCATGTGCAGGAAGTGGTGGGGTTGTTTATGCGGGCCTATAGGGCCTGAAGTCTTGTGCCGCCCTTACTGGCGCTATCGCAGGCAAGCCAGCTCCCACCGTTGACCGTGTTCTCATGCTGGAATGCATTCTCCTGTGGGAGCAGGGCTTGCCTGCGATGAGCATAGGTATCTACACATTTTTTTTACGGGTTGAGTGCTGTGGTTGTCGGGGGGCGCTGAGTACATATCCGTTGTTTGGGTCACGGCTGACAT
>NZ_JBJGXV010000032.1:0-51198 GCF_045447295.1 Pseudomonas sp. O39 | reverse complement strand
TGTGGCTTATTTATCGCGAATCGAAAAGTTGGCCATATGCTCCAGGCCCTTGATCAGCGCGGAGTGGTCCCAATTGCCGCCGCCAATCGCCGTGCAGGTGCTGAACACCTGCTGCGTACCGGCGGTGTTTGGCAGGTTGATTCCCAGCTCCTTGGCACCGGCCAGCGCCAGGTTCAAATCCTTCTGGTGCAGGTTGATGCGAAAGCCCGGATCGAAAGTGCCCTTGATCATCCGCTCGCCGTGCACTTCGAGGATCTTCGAGGAAGCAAAGCCACCCATCAGCGCTTCCCGCACCTTGGCCGGGTCGGCGCCGTTTTTCGAGGCGAACAGCAGCGCTTCGGCCACGGCCTGGATGTTCAGTGCAACGATGATCTGGTTGGCCACTTTGGCGGTCTGGCCATCGCCATTGCCGCCGACCAGCGTGATGTTCTTGCCCATGCTCTGGAACAGCGGCAGGGCGCGTTCAAACGTCTGCGGTTCGCCACCGACCATGATGCTCAAGGTGCCGCCCTTGGCGCCGACTTCACCACCGGATACGGGGGCGTCGAGGTAGTGCGCGCCGGTCTGGTTGATCTTGGCGGCGAAGGCCTTGGTGGCGGTGGGGGAGATCGAACTCATGTCGATCACCACCTTGTTCGGCGACAACCCGGCGGCGACACCGTCGGCGCGGAACAGCACGTCATCGACCTGTGGGGTATCCGGCACCATCACGATGATGAATTCGGCTTCCTGCGCCACTTGCTGCGGGCTGGCCAGGGCCACGGCGCCGGCGTCGATCAGCGCTTGCGGGGCCTTGCCGTGGTGTTCGGACAGGAACAGTTGGTGACCTGCTTTCTGCAGGTTGGCGGCCATGGGTTGGCCCATGATGCCGGTGCCGATAAATCCGATTTTAGCCATGATCAAAATCCTCTTGTTATTAGGTGTCTGGGCCTGGCACGGCCTTCTAAACATGGGCGGTCCACTGTGGGAGCGGGCTTGCTCGCGAATGCAGTCTGACATTCAGCATTGATGTCCACTGATACACCGCTTTCGCGAGCAAGCCCGCTCCCACATTGGTCCCGTGTTTGTTCAATCAGATGGCGTTGTGGGTTTTGAGCCAGCCAAGGCCTGCTTCGGTGGTGGTCAGCGGCTTGTATTCGCAGCCAACCCAACCCGAATAACCGATGCGGTCCAAATGCTCGAACAGGAAGCGGTAGTTGATCTCACCGGTCCCCGGCTCGTTGCGGCCCGGGTTGTCGGCCAGCTGGATGTGGTTGATTTCACCCAGGTGCGCAGCCATGGTCCGAGCCAAGTCACCTTCCATGATTTGCATGTGGTAGATGTCGTATTGCAGGAACAGGTTGGCGCTGCCCACCTGCTCGCGAATCGACAGGGCCTGCGCAGTGTTGTTCAGGTAGAAGCCCGGAATATCGCGGGTATTGATCGCTTCCATCACCAGCTTGATGCCCACCGCTTGCAGCTTGTCGGCGGCGTACTTGAGGTTGGCGACAAAGGTTTTTTCCAGGGTTTCGTCGTCAACGCCCTGCGGACGGATGCCCGCCAGGCAGTTGATCTGCGTGTTGCCGAGCACCTGGGCGTAGGCGATGGCGAGCTTGACCCCGGCACGGAACTCTTCGACGCGGTCCGGGTGACACGCCAGGCCGCGTTCGCCCTTGGCCCAGTCACCGGCCGGCAGGTTGAACAGCACTTGGGTCAGGCCGTTGGCGTCCAGCTGCGCCTTGATCTCGGCGGAGCTGAATTCGTACGGGAACAGGTACTCGACACCTTGAAAGCCAGCATCGGCAGCCGCTTTGAAACGGGCAAGAAAGTCCTGTTCGGTAAACAGCATGGACAGGTTGGCGGCAAAACGCGGCATAGGGTTCTCCTTAGTCGAGCAGGGAAATGGCGGTCGGCGCATCGTTGCCAACCAGTGCCAGATCTTCGAATTCGTTGACGGCGTTGATCTCGGTGCCCATGGAAATATTGGTCACGCGTTCCAGAATAATCTCAACGATCACCGGAACCTTGAATTCTTCGATCATTTCCTGGGCCTTGCGTAAAGCCGGCTGGATCTGCCCCGGCTCGAACACCCGCAGGGCCTTGCAACCCAGGCCTTCGGCGACGGCGACGTGGTCCACGCCATAACCGTTGAGTTCCGGAGCGTTGAGGTTGTCGAAGGACAGCTGCACGCAGTAGTCCATTTCAAAACCGCGCTGGGCCTGGCGGATCAAACCCAGGTAGGAGTTGTTCACCACCACGTGGATGTACGGCAGCTTGAACTGCGCGCCCACGGCCAGTTCTTCGATCATGAACTGGAAGTCATAGTCGCCGGACAACGCCACCACCTTGCGGCTCGGGTCAGCCTTGACCACGCCGAGTGCTGCTGGAATGGTCCAGCCGAGCGGGCCGGCCTGGCCGCAGTTGATCCAGTGGCGCGGCTTGTAGACGTGCAGGAATTGCGCGCCGGCAATCTGCGACAGCCCGATGGTGCTGACGTAGCACGTGTCTTTGCCGAACACCTGGTTCATCTCTTCGTACACCCGTTGCGGCTTGACCGGCACGTTGTCGAAGTGGGTCTTGCGGTGCAGGGTGGCCTTGCGCTGCTGGCAGTCATGCAGCCAGGCACTGCGGTCCTTGAGCTTGCCGGCGGCTTTCCACTCGCGGGCCACTTCAATGAACATCGTCAGTGCGGAACCGGCGTCGGAGACGATGCCCAGGTCCGGCGTGAACACGCGGCCGATTTGCGTCGGCTCGATGTCCACGTGAATGAATTTTCGCCCTTCGGTGTACACCTCCACCGAACCGGTGTGGCGGTTGGCCCAGCGGTTACCGATGCCCAGCACCACGTCCGACTTGAGCATGGTCGCGTTGCCATAACGGTGCGAGGTCTGCAGGCCGACCATGCCCACCATCAGCGGGTGGTCGTCCGGGATCGTGCCCCAGCCCATCAGGGTCGGGATCACTGGGATGCCGGTCAGTTCGGCGAACTCCACCAGCAGTTCGCTGGCGTCGGCGTTGATCACGCCACCCCCGCTGACCAGCAAGGGGCGTTCAGCCTGGTCCAGCAGCGCCAGGGCTTTTTCGACCTGGATGCGCGTGGCCAATGGCTTGGCGAGCGGCAGTGGCTGGTAGGCGTCGATGTCGAATTCGATCTCGGCCATCTGCACGTCGAACGGCAGGTCGATCAGTACCGGGCCTGGGCGGCCGGAGCGCATTTCATAGAAGGCTTTCTGGAACGCGTAGGGCACCTGGCCGGGTTCGAGGACGGTCGTCGCCCACTTGGTCACCGGCTTGACGATGCTGGTGATATCGACCGCCTGGAAGTCTTCCTTGTGCATGCGTGCACGCGGGGCTTGGCCGGTGATGCAGAGAATCGGGATCGAGTCGGCCGAGGCGCTGTACAGGCCCGTGACCATGTCGGTGCCCGCCGGGCCCGAAGTGCCGATGCACACGCCGATGTTGCCAGCCTTGGTGCGAGTGTAGCCCTCGGCCATGTGCGAGGCGCCTTCAACGTGGCGAGCAAGGACGTGATCGATGCCACCGACCTTCTGCAAGGCCGAATACAGCGGGTTGATCGCGGCGCCCGGGATACCGAAGGCGGTGTCGACCCCTTCACGGCGCATCACCAGGACAGCGGCTTCGATTGCTCTCATTTTGCTCATGGTTTTGGTGCCTCTTGCGTTTTGTAATTGTATACAAGTGGTGTCTGTTCAAAGTGTATTCATGGCGAGCGGCGCAGGTCAATCCATTTCATTCACTGACCTTTGCGTTCGTCGGAACGGCTTTTTTCGACGTATGGGGCCTTTGTGCGAAAATATTGTATACAAAAACAAATGTCATTGTGTTCTATTTGTTTGATCGAGCTTCTGATCAATCAGACCTCCACCGCTTTACCCATAACAAGATAAGGACGGCAGCTATGAGCGCTTTAACCTTGAAAATCGCAGTCAACCTGGCCGGTCAGGCCATCACCGCAGGCCGCACCATTTCAGCCGCGCCGCTCACCATTGCGGTGCTCGACAGCGGCGGACACTTGGTCACCCTGCAGCGCGAAGACGGCGCCAGCCTGCTGCGCCCGCAAATCGCCATTGGCAAGGCCTGGGGCGCGATTGCCCTGGGCAAGGGCTCACGTTTGCTGGCACTGGACGCGCAGCAGCGCCCGGCGTTTATCGCGGCGTTGAACAGCCTGGGGCAGGGCAGCGTAGTGCCCGCGCCGGGCGGGGTGTTGATTCGGGATCAGGAGGGCGTGGTGCTCGGGGCGATCGGGATCAGCGGGGACACGTCGGATATTGATGAGCAGTGCGCGATTACGGCAATTGAGGGGGTGGGGTTGTTGGCGGATGCGGGGGTGTCTGCCTGATTATTCGGTGACTGTAACGGCCTCTTCGCGAGCAAGCCCGCTCCCACATTTGATAGGGTTCACATATTTACATTTGTGGGCACGGTCAAATGTGGGAGCGGGCTTGCTCGCGAAGGCGGCGGCTCGGTCTCGGCTCTATACCCAAACCGCATCCCACAACGGATAGTCGCCAATCCGCTTCACCAAACCAGCCCGCAGCGGATTGGCCACCACATACCTGGCCATTTTCACCAAGTCGTCTTCCTTGCGCAGTGCACGATCATGAAAGCTGGTTTGCCAAAGCCTGCCTTTGCGTCCAGTAACGCCGTTCACTGTTCGGGTGCTTTTGGATTTCACCTGGCACATTAGGTCCCCCAGCGAGCCCTTCTGCAGTTCGATCAGCCAGTGAAAATGATCTGGCATCACCACCCATGCCAGGGAGTTTGCCAGCCTTTGGTATTGAGCGAGCCTGAATTGCCAGACCACCAAGCGACCCAGATGAAAGTCATTGAATATCGGTATGCGTTCGTGGGTGTTGGTAGTGATCAGGTAGATACGGTTCGGTTCGCTGAACCGCCCGACGCGCAGGCGATGTGAAGTAGCTAAATCAGGCATTCCTTGGCCTCTCTTCAGGTAGGTTTCTGAGAGGCTAGATCTCGGCGGCCGGTGCTGATCGTCAGGCTTTTGGCAGGATGTGTCTGGGAGGGCGCTTTCGCGAGCAAGCCCGCTCCCACAGGGGATTTGTGGCGTTCCGACAAATTATGTCTGGCGCAGATCAAATGTGGGAGCGGGCTTGCTCGCGAATGGCACTGGCACCTCGGTGTCTCAATCCGGCTCACACCCCTTCAGCACCAACCGAATAATCGTCTGTGCCGCCGCCTCGTAGTCGGCGTCATCCAGCTTGGCTTTCCCGGTCACTGCTGAAATTTGCCAGTCAAAATCCGCATACGTCTGCGTCGCCGCCCAGATGCTGAACATCAAGTGATTGGGGTCAATGGCGGCGATCAAGCCGCGATCCACCCAGCTTTGGATGCAATCGATATTGTGCTTGGCCTGGGCGTTGAGCTGTTCGACCTGGTCGGCGGTGAGGTGCGGGGCGCCGTGCATGATTTCGCTGGCGAATACCTTGGAGGCAAACGGCAGGTCGCGGGAGATGCGGATTTTCGAGCGGATGTAGTTGCTCAACACTACCGAAGGTTCGCCCTGCGGATTGAATGGTGTGGACGCGGCCAGGATCGGCTCGATAATACTTTCGAGCACCTCGCGGTAGAGGTTGTCCTTGGACTTGAAGTAGTAATAGACGTTGGGCTTTGGCAGCCCGGCCTTGGCGGCGATATCACTGGTTTTGGTCGCGGCGAAGCCCTTGTCGGCAAACTCCTCGCTCGCCGCCCGCAGGATCATTTCTTTATTGCGCTCGCGAATGGTGCTCATAAACCAGGAATATCCTTGCCAAGACAGGCGGTCGGGCATGGTAGCACCGGCCTTGCGCGGCGCTCAAGAATCTCGCCGTACCCCTTGTACATGGGGCGTTGCAGCTGACTTTGTCTGTCTTGATGCTGAACGTATTCACGGCAGTACAGGCATAGCCCGGGCGCACTGCTAGAGTTCAGGTCAACGACACGGTTATTTTGCCGGTCGTCCCGTCCAGTATTCGGCGTTCGAGTGAGAAACCGTGGAGAAAAGCAGACGACGTACGTTCGCCTGGGCAGTTGGCGTGTTGTTGCTGATCGCGCTGTTGATTGGCCTGGGTATGCACTACTTTGGCGGCGGCCATAAAGGCAAGCCACCGTCCCCCGGCGAGCCGGTCGCAGTCGTGCCGGTGGCCTTGCAGGATGTGCCGGTGTACATCGACGCCCTCGGCACCGTCACCCCCACCCGCAGTGTCACGGTGGTGACCCAGGTCGATGGCATTCTCAGCAGCGTGGCGTTCAAGGAAGGTCAGCACGTCAGCAAAGGCCAGGTCATCGCCCGTATCGACGACCGAGCACTCAAGGCGCAACTGGCTGTGGCCAAGGGTACCCTGGCTCATGACCAGGCTGTATTGAGCAACGCCCAGCGCGACCTGGCGCGTTATCGCGACCTGGTCAAGGCCGGCTCAACCAGCCAGCAAACCCTCGATACCCAGGCCTCGCTGGTTCAGCAGCAACAGGGCACCGTCGCCGCCGACCAAGGCAATGTGCAAAACCTCGACGTGCAATTGAGCTATTGCACCATCACCTCGCCGGTGGATGGCGTGGTCGGTTTGCGCCTGGTCGACCCCGGCAACTATGTGACCACCGCCAGCACCACCGGCATCGTGGTCATCACCCAGATGAGCCCAGCGACCGTGGTGTTTGCCGTGCCCGAGGACGACCTGGGCGCGATCAACCAGGCGCTGGCCCATGGCAGCGTCACGGTGCTGGCTTACGACCGCAACAAAAAATCCCTGCTCGCCACCGGCACGTTGCTGGCCCTGGACAACCAGGTGGACACCAGCACCGGCACGATCAAGGTCAAGGCGCAGTTCGATGATTCGGGTACGGCGCTGTTTCCCAACCAGTTCGTCAACGCGCGGCTCAAGGCCGACACCTTGCGCCAGATCGCTGTGGTGCCCACCCGCGCTATCCAGCACGGCAGCAAGGGGGATTTCGTGTTTGTGATCAACGGCGACAAGGCCAGCCTGCGCACGATCAAGACCGGCCCGTCCACCGGGGACGTTTCGGCGGTGCTCGACAATGGCGTCAAAGCCGGGGAGCAGGTCATCACCGAGGGCGCCGACAAACTGGACGATGGCTCGGCGGTGAAGGTCGTCGCCCAGTGAGGAGCTGCCGAGCATGAACATTTCGCGGCCCTTTATCGAACGCCCGGTCGCCACCACGCTGATGATGGTCGCGGTGTTGCTGCTGGGCCTGTTGGGCTACCACTTGCTGTCGGTGTCGGCGTTGCCGGAGGTGGATTACCCGACCATCCAGGTGTTCACCCAATACCCCGGCGCCAGTCCGGACGTGGTCAGTTCCTCGATCACCGCGCCGCTGGAGCGCCAGCTCGGCGAGATGCCCGGGCTCAAGTCGATGAACTCGACCAGCTCCGACGGCGCTTCGGTAGTAACTTTGCAATTTGACTTGTCACTGTCGTTGGACGTGGCCGAACAGGAAGTGCAGGCGGCGATCAATGCGGCGGGCACCTTCCTGCCGGCGAACCTGCCGTACCCGCCGGTGTACAGCAAGGTCAACCCGGCGGATGCGCCGGTGCTGACCCTGTCGTTGACCTCCGATGTATTGCCGCTGACCAAGGTCGAAGACCTGGCCGACACACGCCTGGCGCAGAAAATCTCGCAGATCACCGGCGTCGGCCTGGTCACCATCAGCGGCGGCCAACGCCCGGCGGTGCGGGTCGAGGCCAATACCTCGGCGCTGAACAGCCTCGGCCTGTCCCTGGATGACCTGCGCACCTCCCTCGGCACGGCCAACGTTAACCAGGCCAAAGGCAATATCGACGGCAAATTCCAGGCGTATTCCATCGGTGCCAACGACCAGCTGCAATCGGCGGAGGAATACCGCGACCTGGTGATCGCCTACAAAAATGGCGCACCGATTCGCCTGTCGCAGATTGCCAGTTCCACCCAAGGCCCGGAGAACCCGCGCCAGGCCGCGTGGACCAACGACACCGCGTCGATCGTCTTGAATATCCAGCGTCAGCCAGGCGCCAACGTGATCGACGTGGTCGACCGTGTGCAGCAATTGCTGCCCACGTTGCGCGCCAGCCTGCCGGGCACGTTAAAGGTCGCCGTGCTGACCGACCGCACCCAGACTATTCGTGCCTCGGTCACCGATGTGCAGTACGAGCTGGGGCTGGCGATCCTGCTGGTGGTGATCGTGATTTTCATCTTCCTGCGTAATGTCCCGGCCACGATCATTCCTGCGGTGACCATCCCGTTGACGCTGATCGGCACGTTGGCGGTGGCCTATACCCTGGGCTTTTCCCTCAACAACCTGACGCTGATGGCATTGACCATCGCCATCGGGTTTGTGGTGGACGACGCCATCGTCATGATCGAAAACATCACCCGCTACCTGGAGGCCGGTGACACCCCGCTGCAAGCGGCGCTCAAAGGCGCGGAACAGATCGGCTTCACCATCATCTCGCTGTCCATCGCGCTGATTGCGGTGATGATTCCGCTGCTGTTCATGGGCGACGTGGTCGGGCGACTGTTCCGTGAATTCGCCATGACCGTGGCGGTGACCATCGTGATCTCGGCCTTTATCTCCCTGACGCTGACGCCGATGATGTGCGCGCGCATGCTCAAGTCCAGGCATGAGGAGCGCCGCGCGGATTTCTTCGACCGCATCAATAGCCATTATGTGCGCGGCCTGGATTGGGTCTTGGCGCACCGCACCTTGACGCTGATTTCGGTAGTGCTGACTGCGGCGCTGACCCTGTTCACGTTGGTGATCATGCCCAAGGGCTTTTTTCCCGACCAGGATACCGGCTTGATCCAGGGCATTTCCCAGGCGTCGCCGACCGTCTCGTTCCAGCAGATGCAAGTCGAACAGCAACGCCTTGCTGCACGCATTCTCAAGGACCCGGCAGTGCAAAGCCTGTCGTCGTTCGTCGGCATCGACCAGACCAACCCGACCATCAACCAGGGCAATTTGCTGATCAACCTCAAGCCGCGTGGCGAGCGTGACAGCGCCACCGACGTGATCCGCCGGCTGGCGGATGCCAACGCCGATGACGCCGGTATTCGCCTGTATTTGCACTCGGTGCAGGACCTGACCCTAGACGCCACCGTGTCCACCACCAGCTACCGCCTTGGCCTGCAAGCCACCGACCCGGCTGAATTGGAGCAGTGGACCACCAAGCTGCTCACCGCGATCAAACACGACCCGATGTTCGCCGACGTGCAAAGCCAGGCCATGCAGTTCGGCAACCAGATCAAGCTGACCTTCGACCGCGCCACCGCCTCGCGGCTGGGTATTACGCCGCAGGCCATCGACGATGTGCTGTATGACGCGTTCGGCCAGCGCCAGGTGTCGACCATCTATACCCAGCTCAACCAGTACCACGTGGTGATCGCCACCGACCACCCACCGCGCAACTTGCCGGATTTGCTCACCGGTTTGTACGTGGACATTCCCATAGGCGGCGTGGCGCCGCTGTCGAGCATGGCGACCCTGGAGGTGGTGCGCTCGCCGGTCACCATCAACCGGCTGGGGCAGTTTCCCTATGCGGATGTGTCGTTCAACCTCGCCCCCGGGCAGACGCTGGGCGCGGCGGTGACGAGGTTGCAGGACATTGAAGCCAACGTCGGCCTGCCGCTGTCGGTGCAAGCCAACCTCGAAGGCGCCGCGGCGACGTTCCAGGCGTCGTTGTCCAACCAGGTGTTCCTGGTGTTGGCGGCCATCGTGGTGGTGTACCTGATGCTGGGCATTCTGTACGAGAGCTTCGTGCACCCGGTGACCATCCTCTCGACCCTGCTGTCGGCGGCACTTGGCGCCTTGCTGGCGTTGTTGCTGACCGGTACGCAGTTCGACATCATTGGCTTGATCGGCATTGTGTTGCTGATCGGCATCGTCATGAAAAACGGCATCATGATGGTCGACTTCGCGCTTGAGCTGTTGCGCGAAGGCGGCTTGAGCCCGGTGGAGGCGATTCGCCAGGCGGCGGAGCTGCGGTTTCGGCCGATCCTGATGACCAGCATGGCGTCGTTGTTTGGTGCGGTGCCGCTGGCGTTGGGCACCGGGATTGGCTCGGAGCTGCGCCACCCCTTGGGCATTGCGATCATCGGCGGCCTGTTGCTCAGCCAGTTGCTCACGCTGTTTTCCACGCCGGTGATCTTCCTCGCGATGCACGGGCTGGAGCAGCGTTTCAGTCGCCGCCCGGTTGCCGTGGATTGATGCGATGAACCTCAGCGCGCCGTTTATCCATCGGCCCATTGCCACCACGCTGCTGGCGGCCGGGCTGGCCTTGTTTGGGGTGCTGGCCTTTAACCTGCTGCCGGTGGCGCCACTGCCGGAAGTGGACTTCCCGACCATCAGTGTCAGCGCCTCGCTGCCCGGCGCCGACCCGACCACCGTGGCCAGCTCCGTAGCTACGCCGTTGGAGCGCCAGTTCGGGCAGATCGCCGGGGTCACGCAAATGACCTCGGCCAGCAGCCTGGGCTCAACGCGCATCACGATGCAGTTCGACCTCAGCCGCGACATCGACGGCGCGGCGCGGGATGTGCAGGCGGCGATCAACGCCGCACGCAGCAACCTGCCCAGTGACTTGTCCGGCAACCCGACCTACCGCAAGGTCAACCCGGCGGATTCGCCAATCCTGATCATCAGCCTGACCTCCGACAGCGCCACGCCGGGGCAGATGTACGACGCGGCCTCGACAGTGCTCGAGCAACGCTTGTTGCAGACCACCGGCGTCGGCGATGTAACCGTGGGCGGCGGCGCGCTGCCGGCGGTGCGTGTGGAGCTGAACCCGGACCGGCTCAACCAGTACGGGGTCAGCCTGGAGCAGGTGCGCCAGGTGATCAGCGCGTCCAACGCCAACCTGCCCAAGGGCAATGTGGCGGTGGGTGATCGCTCCTATGGCATTGGTGCCAATGACCAGTTGCTCGACAGCAATGATTACGGGCCGCTGGTGGTCAAGGCGCACAACGGCGACCTGATCCACATTTCCGACCTGGGCTACGTGCGCGAAGACGTGCAGGACCTGCGCAACTTCGGTTTGTCCAACGGCAAGCCGGCAGTGCTGCTGGTGGTGTTCAAGCAGCCGGGCGCCAACGTAATCGACACGGTGGATGCGGTGAAAGCCTCGCTGCCGTTTCTGCAAAGCTCGATCCCGGCATCGATCAAGCTCAGCCTGCTGATGGACCGCACCACCACCATTCGTGCGTCGTTGCATGACGTGGAAGTGACCTTGCTGGCCTCGATCCTGCTGGTGACCCTGGTGACCTTCGGCTTCTTCCGTGACTGGCGCAGCACGCTGGTGCCCGCCGTGGTGGTGCCGTTGTCGTTGCTCGGCACGTTTGGCGCAATGTACTTCCTCGGCTACAGCCTCAATAACCTGTCGCTGATGGCGCTGACCATTTCCACCGGCTTCGTGGTCGACGATGCCATCGTGGTGGTGGAAAACATCATGCGTCACCTGGAGCGCGGCAAGACGCGGGTGGAAGCCGCGCTGGCAGGGGCGCAGGAAGTCGGGTTCACAGTGTTGACCATCAGCGTGTCACTGGTCGCGGTGTTCATCCCGTTATTGCTGATGGGCGGGATCGTCGGGCGGTTGTTTCGCGAGTTCTCGGTGTCACTCTCGGTGGCCATCGTCATCTCGATGGTGATCTCGCTGACCGTGACGCCCATGTTGGCCAGCGTGCTGTTGCGCGCGCCCAAGGAGATTCGCGAGGGCGACGAACACCCGGACTCACGCTTTCACCGGTTTTATGACCGCACCCTGGGCTGGGTGATCGATCACTCGATCCTGATGGGCCTGGTCACGGTGTTGGTGATCGTGCTCGCGGGCGTGTTGTACGTGCTGGTGCCCAAGGGCTTCTTTCCCCAGGAAGACACCGGGCGCCTGCAAGGCAGCATCATTGCCGCGCAGAGCATTTCCTACGGGGCGATGCAAAAGGACTTCACCGCGATCAACCACAAGGTGATGCAAAACCCCAATGTTGAAACCGCGGCCGGGTTTGTCGGCGGCGGTGGCGGCGGGGGTGGAGCGGTCAACAGTGCGCAGTTGTTCGTGCTGCTCAAGCCGATCGACCAGCGCAAAGACAGCGCCACCGACGTGATCGGGCAGATCCGCCACAGCCTGGGCGACTTGCCCGGGACCAAGCTGTTTTTGCAGGCTGCCCAGGACATCACCGTGGGCGGTCGACAAAGCGGTGCACAGTACCAATACACCCTGACTGCCGACGATCAGCAATCCCTGGATGAGTGGGTGCCCAAGGTGGTGGAGGTGTTGCACAAACTGCCGCAGTTGACCGATCTCAATACCGACCAGCAGGACAACAGCCTGCTGGCCAATGTGACCATCAACCGCGACACGGCCGCGCGGCTTGGCGTGGGCATGTCGGCGGTGGACCAGACGCTCTATGACGCGTTCGGCCAGCGCCAGGTCTCGACCCTTTACCGCGCCGCCAACCAATACCATGTGGTGATGGAAATCGCGCCGGAGTACTGGAACGACCCTTCGGCCCTCAAGGGTATTTATGTGCCCACAGGCAGCGCGGCAGTGGCGGCCAAAGGCACCACCGTGGCGCCGAACCTGGCCCGGCAAACCACCTTGGTGCCGCTGTCCGCACTGGCGGATAACAGCGTCTCGCGCACGGCGATTTCCATCAGCCACCAAGGCACCTTTCCAGCGGTGACCGTCTCGTTCAACCTGGCCCCCGGCACGTCGATCGGCCAGGCCACTGCACTGGTGGAGGACGCGGTTAAACAGCTGCGCATGCCGGCCAGCGTCACCGGCCAGTTTGCCGGCACGGCCCAGGTCTTCCAGTCCTCGGTGGCCAGTGAGCCGCTGTTGATCGTCGCCGCATTGCTCTCGGTGTACATCGTCTTGGGCATTCTTTATGAAAACCTGATGCACCCGCTGACCATCCTTTCCACCTTGCCCTCGGCGGGCGTCGGCGCGTTGATTGCTCTGCTGCTGACCGGCACCGAGTTGTCGATCATCGCGCTGGTGGGGGTGATTCTGTTGATCGGCATCGTGAAGAAGAACGCGATCATGATGATCGATTTCGCGATCACAGAACGGCGTGAGTTCGGCCTCAGCGCCAAGGAAGCGATTCGTCGCGCCTGCCTGATTCGCTTCCGACCGATCATGATGACGACGCTAGCGGCGATTCTCGGCGCGCTGCCGCTGGTACTCGGCTCGGGCTACGGTTCGGAATTGCGTCGGCCCTTGGGGATTTCGATTATTGGTGGGCTGTTGTTCAGCCAAGTGCTCACGCTTTACACCACCCCGGTGATTTACCTCTGGCTCGACCGGGCGTCTCAACGCCTGGGGCGGCACAAGGAAGCAAGGTCATGAAATTCAGATTCAGTGTGTTGTTGGTTGGCCTGATGCTGGGCGGTTGCATGGTCGGGCCGGATTACCAGAAACCTGCCATGGCGCTGCCGCAGTCGTTCAAGGAAGGCGCGCAGTGGCAACGTGCGGTTTCCAACCCTCGGGGCGCAATGGACAGCCAGTGGTGGCTGGCCTATCAGGACCCGGTACTGAATGACCTGGTGGCGCGCTCGGCCAAGGCCAACCAGTCGATCATTGCGGCCGAAGCGGCCTACCGATTGGCGCAGGCGCAAGTGGCCTCGAGTCGCGCCGGGTTGTGGCCGACGGTTGGCGTCGGGTTGTCGGGTTCACGCGGGTCGAGCGGCAGCGGCTCGGGCACCAGCACCACGTCCGGCACGACCACGGGAGGCGTGCAAAACAGTGTCAGCGCCACCCTGACCGCCAGCTGGGAGCCGGACCTGTGGGGCCTGGTGCGCCGAGGTATTGAGTCGAGCCAGGCCACGGCCCAGCAATCGGATGCATTGCTGGCGGGGGTGCGGTTGTCCATCAGCTCCAGCGTGGCGAGCAATTATCTGGCGCTACGCCAGATGGACATCGACGTGCGTCTGTTGCAACAGCAGCAGACGATCAACCAGCAACTGCTCGACATGATCCAGGCGCAGTTCACTCAGGGCGTCGCCACCAATGACCAATTGCTGGTGGCTCAGGACCAACTGACCACCTCGATTGCCGGCTTGCAGACGTCGTTGCGTGACCGCGAGCAATATGAGCATGCACTGGCGGTGCTGGTGGGTGTGGCGCCCAGCGAGTTCAGCGTGGCACCGCGCACGGATTTCACCTTTGTGGTGCCGCGGCCGCCGTTGACCTTGCCTTCGACCTTGCTGCAACGGCGCCCGGATGTGGTTGCGGCAGAACGCTCGGCGGCGTCGGCCAATGCCAGGATCGGCGTGGCCGAAGCGGCGTTCTTTCCTTCCCTGGACCTGACGGCCGAGGTGGGCTATCGCGGCAGTGCCTTGGGTGGGTTGTTCTCCTTGCCTAATCGGATCTGGACCCTGGGGCCTGCGTTGGCCGAGACGATTTTTGATGGCGGTGCGCGGGAGGCGGCGGTCAAACAGGCTGAGGCCAGCTACGATCAGATCGCCGCGAATTATCGCGGGACGGTGCTGAGTGCTTTGCAGAACGTCGAAGACAATCTGTCCGCGATTAATCATCTGCAAACCCAGGCAGATGCCTTCCAGCAGGTCTACCAGCGCAATCAGCAGCTGTTTGGGAGCCAGGAAGCGCAGTTGCGTGCGGGGACGGTCAGCCGGGAGACAGTGCTGACCCAACAGCTGGTGTTGTTGCAGGCAGAGCAGAATTTGCGCGATACCCAAGGGCAGTTGAGTCAGGGGAGTGTGGCGTTGATCCAGAGCCTGGGCGGGGGATGGCAAACTGCGCAGTAATGACCAAGACGGCCAATGAAGGTCTCAGCCCTCATTGGCCGTTGCGCTGTTGCAGCGTGCCTCAGATAACTAGCCTGCTTTGCTGGCAAGCGTAGAGGTTGGTTTTTTTACCGGGAAATCATCATCGAAGAACGTTGACGCTTCTTCAATTTGGGATTTACGTTGTTTGCGCAGAAACTCTTCGAAGTCTTTTTTGATCGCAGGGTCTTCAAGCGCTTCATAATCAAATACGTTGGCGCCGTATTTATAGGAGAAGTTGATGTCGACAAACTCGGCACTGGCGCAGGCGGATGAGAATTTCGAGTTGTTTCTATCAAAGTTGACGCGGTACTGTTTGATTTTTGGAATATAGACGATGTTGGTGCCCACCTTGAACACTTCGACGGAAACACCCACGGTAATGGTTTTGTAGAAGTCTTTGTTGTTTTCGACGCCGAAACGCAAGGCGTCTCCCTGCTTGGCCATAAACTTCTCAAAACTCTTCAGGGCACTGGTGCCTTGCGAGGCGACGATGTCCAATATGAAGTTGACGAAGTCGGCGGCAATACTGACCCCGCGTATATGCCGTGAATAGGATTGCTCATCGATTTTGCTCGGGCCCATCAGCGGTAGTTTTGACAGCGCCAGGCTCCAGAGCGCCACGTCGGTTTTGTACTGCTCCCCCTCGGCTTCGGCCTTGCGCTGCACGTAATTGGTGACGACAGAGGTCATGCCGATCAAGTATTTTTTCAGCTCGCTGATCTTTTTCATGACCTCCGGGTCTTCGATCAACTCGTTGCCGATAATAAACTCAATCAGCCCATCGGTATCGGCGTAGGGGTTATCGGCGTCCTTAAGTTGAATATCCTTGAGGTGTGTGTCGCCAAAGAAACTATGGGCTTCTTTCAGTTGTTCGGAGAATAAGCGGACGTCTTTGACGTGGGCGGGCAGGGCGCTAAGTGTTTTCATTTCGTCATTTCCTTATGAAAGCAGTCACTAACTGTTTGACGCGACTCCATCACGGATGGCTGTCCGTCAGGGTCGCGAAAGTTCACCACGGATGAAACATGCTTGGCTGTTTTAAATCGGTTTTTAGTGCCTCGGTTATTCGAGGTATGGCCTCTGAAAAAGAGGTAGGGGAGTTATAGGTTTAATGCCGGGTATTGGCAATGAACACGCTCAACCAATTCGCTTGCTTGGCCGGAACAGTTATAGCGTTTAGGAGTGAGCCTTTAGAGGCTGTATTTTGACGGCCGTCACTCATGCGTGCGAAGTATGGCTAAGTGATGGCTTTTGCAAGGTTTTTGGTGGCCGCTTTCCAGCTGTTGAAACCTCACGATGAGGCAGGGCCGTCGGCCGAGGCCTGGAGGATACGACGAGTGGTTGCGTTCGAAATCAAAATCAAAAGCCATGCGACGCGCGATTGGCAATGTGCAGGAATATAGATACGATACTAATCATTAGCTTGCTATCTATGTGCTCATTGAATGAAGTCTTCCACGTTTCAACTCCCGGATTTCTGGCAAGCCACCCTGGCGCCCTCGCGGGTCGATCTGCTGTTTGCCCTGCGCAACATGATCGCCGGCGGGGT
The DNA here is from genome assembly GCF_045447295.1 of Pseudomonas sp. O39. Lineage (NCBI taxonomy): Bacteria > Pseudomonadati > Pseudomonadota > Gammaproteobacteria > Pseudomonadales > Pseudomonadaceae > Pseudomonas > Pseudomonas sp. O39. The sequence goes on along the minus strand of NZ_JBJGXV010000032.1, from coordinate 34,886 downwards.
CGCGTTGTATCTGGCTTTTTGCTTTGATCTGCAGCAGCCACAATGGGCTTTGACCACGGTGTTTATCGTCGGCCAATCCACCAGCGGCATGGTCTTGGCCAAGGGCGCCTATCGGCTGCTGGGCACGTTTGTAGGCGCCCTGGCTTCGGTCGTAATGATCGGGGTTTTCGGCCAGGCGCCGTTGCTGTTCCTGCTGTGCATGGCGTTGTGGCTGGCGTTCTGCACCACGGGGGCTTCGCTGCTGCGTAATCACGCCTCTTATGGCTTTGTGTTGGCGGGCTACACCACGGCCATTATTGCCTTGCCCGCGACCGCCGCGCCGCTGGGCGTGTTCGATGAGGCGGTGGCGCGCTGCCAGGAAATCAGCCTGGGGATCCTCTGCGCGTCTATCGCCAGCACGATCTTATGGCCGCGCCGGGTTGAGCAGACCCTCGCGGTTCAAGGACGCGCCGCCTGGCAGGCGGGAATGCGCGCAGCGGCGTCGGAGCTGCTGGGGACGGATCAGCGCAAGGGCTTGCTGGAGGCGCTGGGCCGTTTGGTGGCGGTGGACGCCCAGCGCGACCATGCCTGGTTTGAAGGCCCCAAGGGCCGGCGCCGCTCCCAGGCGTTGCGGGTGCTCAGTCGCGATTTACTCGGCTTGTTGCGCGCGGCACGCGGCGTGGCCCGGCAACGGATGATGCTGGATGACGCGTCCCTTGTTACGACATGGGTGGAAGACGTGGCCGCCACATTGCAGCAAGAGCGGCAAGAGGCGCTGCCTGAACTGTCGCGTCGCCTTATTTCGGCGCTTGCCGATCCAGGTCTAAGCCCAGACGCGCACTTTTGCCTGGTGCAGTTGGCCCAGGTCCTGCGTTTGGTGAACGTGGGGGCGCTGACCCTGGAGGCTATCGAGACGGGCAGGGTGCCACCGGGCGCGCCGGGGGCCATGTCCTGGCATCGGGATATCGAGCAGGGCGTACTCGGCGGCTTGCGCAGTGCCTTGGCGTTCCTGGCGGTCGCAGCGTTCTGGGTGTTCACGGCCTGGCCCTCGGGCCTGGGCGCGGTGTCGATCAGCGGCGTCGTGTTGAGCCTGTTTGCCGCGCGGGAGAATCCCTCGGCGTCGAGTCTGAATTTTCTCAAGGGTATCGCGCTGTCGATCCCAGTGGCCGGTTTTGTGCGCTTTGCGGTGTTGCCCGGGTTTGACGCTTTCCCGCTGTTATGTGTGGCGCTGGGTGTGCCGTTGTTCTTCGCCTCGCTGTGCATGAGCCGGGTAAAACTGGCAGCCAGCGCCTCGGCGTTTTGCATTTTCTTCGTCAATAACGTCGGGCCGAGCAACCTGATGACCTACGACATCGCCGCCTTCCTCAACAAGGCCATCGCCACGCTGGTGGGCGTCGGCATTGCGGTGGTGGTGTTTCGCCTGATCCAGCTCAACCCCGGCGAGCGCCATTATCGGCGGATGTTCAAGGCCTCATTGTTTGACTTGGCGCAGCTGACGTCACGCCCCTTGGAGCAGGCCGAAAGCTGGTTTGGCGGGCGTATGGCCGATCGCTTGATTCGCCTGTCGCGCTACAGCCAAACCTTGCCTGCCGAGCGTCATACCCATTGGGACAATGGGTTGCTGGGGCTGGATGTGGGCGATGAGTTGCTGGAGTTGCGCGCAAGTTTATCGGGCAGCCAAGGCGCGTTGGCCCGTGTGCGCGATGATTATCTGCGGCAGTTGGCGGTTGTGCTCAAGCAGGGTGGGCCTGGCGTGGCGCAGGTATCGGTGCTGGATGCGCCAAGCACTGCGCTGTTGGACGTGCTTGAGCGGTCGTCGATGTTGACGGAGCAGGATCGGGAGATGGCCAGGGCGGCGGTGCTGCAGTTGCGGTTTACGTGGCAGAAGTGGTGTCAGAGGGGCGTCTGATTGCAGGAGCTGGCGAGCCAGTTCCTGCAACGAGTGTTACTCGGCGATCTGCAACTTGCGCGATTCGGTGTAGATGTAGCGCACCTTTTCATACTCGAACGGCGAGTTCATCTGACCGTAGCGGAAGCTGGTCTGGTAGCGCTTGTCGACGGCGCGCAGGGCCCAGATTTCCGGGTGGTTTTCGCTGACCTTGGACACGTTGAGGAAGTTGACCTCGGTTTCCGCGCCGTAGTCGACGATCAGGCCGGTGGTGTCGCGCAGGTTCGATGGGCCGAAGATCGGCAGCACCAGGTACGCGCCGCCGGGCACGCCGTAGAAACCCAGGGTCTGGCCGAAGTCTTCGCTCTGGCGTGGCAGGCCCATGGCGGTAGCCGGGTCCCACAGGCCGGCGACGCCGATGGTGGTGTTGAGCAGCAGGCGCCCGGTGGTTTCCAGGGAGCGGTGGCCCTTGAGTTGCAGCAGGCTGTTCAAAAGGTTGGGCACGTCGCCCAGGTTGTTGAAGAAGTTGCTGACGCCGGTGCGCAGGAAGCTCGGTGTGACATAGCGATAACCGTCAACCACCGGCAGGAACACCCATTGGTCGAAGCGGTAGTTGAAGTGGTACACGCGGCGGTTCCACGACTCCAGCGGGTCGTAGACATTGAGCGCGGTGAGCGACGAACGCTCGAACTCGCGCTGGTCCAGGCCCGGGTTGAACTTGAGCTTGGTCAGCGGCTCCTTGAAGCCGTCAGCGTCAACCTTGACCGGTTCGTGGGCCTTGCTGTTGTCGGCATTGGCGACGCCCGCGCACATCAGGGCAGCGAGCAGCAGAAGATATTTAGCCACGGAAGAACTCCAGCATGGCGTCGGCGTTGACGCGGTAATTGAGGTTGCCGCAGTGGCCGCCCAGCGGGTAGACGGTCAAGCGATCGCCGAAGGTTTTACGCAGGAAACCGAGGTCGCCAGGGCCGAGAATCACGTCGTCGGCGTTGTGCATCACCGCGATTTTAGGGCTGTCGTGCAGGTAGTCCTTGAGCGCATAGAGGCTGACCTGGTCGACCAGTTGCAGCAGGCTGCCGCCGTCCGAGCGTGCGCGCCACATCGGGATCACTTGTTCGGTGAGGTAGCAGTCGAAGTCGCATTGCAGCGCACGCTTGAGGAACGGCGTGAGGCTGGTGCCTTCGGTGATCGGGTATTTGGGCGGGATGATCAGGCCACGGCGGTTGATCAGGTCCGAGGTAAAGGCAATGTCGGCCGCCGAGAAGCGGAACGAGGTGCCGATCAGCATCGCCATCTGTTCGTTGGTCAGGTGCTGCTTGGAGTTCTGGAAGTCGTAGAGCAGGGCGTCATTGAGGTCGATGTAGCCTTTTTGCTGGAAGTAGCGGGTCAGCTTGGCCAGTACCAGCTCATAGAAGGTGGTGGTGTTGTTGATGCCCTTGACCTCGGTCTGTACCAGCTTGTCGAGGTTGGTGATCGAGGTGTAGAGGTTGACCGGCGGGTTGAGCAGCAGCACTTTCTTGAAGTTGAAGCTGCGGCGGGTCTCGTCCAGCTTGCTGACAAACGCAGCATCCAGGGCGCCCAGGCTGTAGCCGGTGAGGTAGAAGTCGGTCACTGGCAGCGAGGCGTTCTGCGCGCGCACGGCTTGCATCACGCGGTACATGTCTTCGGCGTCTTCCTGGGTGATACCCGGAGTGGCGAAGCGCGAGGCGGCGCTGATGAAGTCGAAGCTGGTGGGCGACGACAACTGCACCACGTGGTAGCCGGCCTGGTAATACAGCTTTTTCAGGTATTCGTTGATGCTGCTGTCAAACCGCGCACCGGTGCCCGCGATCAGGAAGATCAACGGCGCGGCGTGGTCTTGTTTGGCGATGCGGTAGGTGAGTTTCTTCACCGCCCAGAAATTGTCCGGCAGGCTGAACTCGCGCTCTGGGCGCATGTTCAGGGTGTAGTCAGACTGGTTGATCTCATCGTTGGTCGGCAATTTGGGCCGAAGGTCAGGCGGGGTGGTGGCGATGGTCGCTTCGAACGGGTTGGTCAAAGGGAAGCCATAGGTGGCCTGGTCGATGTCGACGGCCAGTGCTGACGCACTCAAAAAAAGGCTGCCGAGTAAGGCAGCACAGCGCAAGGAACGGAGCATGACTTAATCCCTAAGAGGAAACGGGCTGAATGAAGTTCGCAGGCTATGACCACCGCGTTGCCACCGAAGTGCCAGCCTTCGGCACGAAAAGTCGGAAAAAAACGTCGGAATCGGGGTTATAGCAGCCAGAAGATACACGTTGCCACGCATTGATGGACACTAATTGTGTGTATGCGCCTTGCTAACGGCAGCCGGCGCATTAAGCTGAGCGGCGTTTTTGCCTATCGGAGTGCCCCATGTCCCGTCGTTTGCCACTGATCCTGCTGCTTATTGCCCTGCCGTTATGGTTGGCCGCCAGTTATGGCGCCCGTTACGGTTTTATGGAGGATGGCCGGTGGGTGGGTATCTGCGTTGATGAGGCCAGTCGCTGGGAATGCCAGTTGCGTTCGAACCTGGGGTTGATGATCCACTTCAAGGTATTGGGCTGGGCGGCGTTGATCGCGTCGGTGCTGGCGTTTTTTGTGCCGGGTCGAGCGGGGTGGGGCTTGGCAGTTTTGGCAATGGTGTTCGGCTTGCCGGCGCTGGCGTTGTACAACACCACGTTTGCGGTGTTTGCGGTGGTGATTGCCGGGTTGCGGTTGGTCAGGAAGCCTCGCGTTGCCTGACAGGGCCTCATCGCAGCATAGGTATCTCACATCTTTTTTTACGGGTTGAGTGCTGTGGTTGTCGGGGGGGGGGGCGCTGAGTACATATCCGTTGTTTGGGTCACGGCTGACATTGGTTTCGCCCTTACGGCGACTCACTTTGGAAAAGCCCCAAAGTAAGCAAAGGGCTCTTGCCCCACCACTCGGCACCTCGCCTAGGCTCGGTGTGCCCTCACTCCGGCATCACGAAGCGGGCCGCCGCGACGGGCCGTCCCTGCCCCGTCGCGGCTAAACCGGCGTCCTGCCGGTTTACCCGCTCCGTAATACCTGCGTTCGGCCAGCGTGGTTAACGGGGCGCCTAGGATCAACAGCAGATCAAGATCAAAAGCAGAGCACGGCGGCCTGGTAGCCGACCTGAGTGGTTAGATCAAAAGCAAAGCTGAAGCGGCCTTCCAGCCGACCTGATCTTGGAAACTGAACTCGGATAGTGTCAGTTGATGCATCTGGTGACTGACCCAGCGTATTCGCGAGCAAGTCGAATCGCCGCACCGCCGCTCCCACATTTGGAACTCAGTACATCAGGCAGAGAGTGTGCGGCTCTTCAGGCTGTACTCGGTCAATGTGGGCGCTGGCTTGCCGAATCGTCGCAACGCTGCAAAAGCGGTCTTAAGCCCTACGCACCCGCAAGCAACGCCACAACGCTACAACCATCATCACGCTGACCACCGCCCAACCCCACGCCTGCTGGTTCAGCAGACCTTCACGGTAGAGCTGCGGCGCAATGCCTGCACCGATAACGAAGGCCAGCAGCGCGATCTCCCGGCGTGGCCCCGTTACCGGGCGAACCAGGTACACCAAGGCCGGCAACACCAGTGCCGCACTCGGGAAGCTGCGATACCGCGGGTCAAATACCAGTGCGAGCATCATCACCGCTCCGGCAAAGCCGGCGATTGCCACCAGCCAGCCTGCGCGTTGCTCCAGCCAGTTGAACGCCCGTTCGCGCCAACCGTCCCGCGCACTCAGGGCCAGCGCGGCATGGGCCAGCACCAGCAGGTTCAGCACGACCAGCAAGCCTGCCCACACCCATTCATCGTTGAAGCGTGCGGTTACGCGGGTCAGTTCGGCCCAGGTGCCGATTGAGCAGGCGGCGACCGCTCCGAGCAGTGGCAGCATTAGCGCTGCGCGAGTGCTGCGAACGCGCCCGCCGAGGGCCAAGGTACCCAACAGGATAATCCCGCCCACGCCCAACCACAGCGGCCAGTACGGCACATTGCTCACCGGCCCTGCGAGGATGCCCTTGTCCTGGCGGTCGGCGTCAAACAGCCCCCAATAACCGCCGACCGCGCCTTCACTGGCGCGCTTCCATGGCTGGTCAAAGGCTTCGATCAGGTTATAGCGCCAACCGTTGGCCTCGGCCATGGCCACAAAACCACGCATGAACTTGGCTTCGTTGACCCGGCTCGGCACGGCGGTTTCGCGCTGGCGACCTTCGCTGGGCCAGCCGGTCTCGCCGATCAGCACGTCTTTTGGCGCGAACTTGTTGCCGAAGGTCTGGCGCACATCACCCACGTGCTTGAGCGCCTGGTCGATGCCGGACGGGTCATCTTCCCAGTACGGCAGCAGGTGAATGGTCAGGAAATCCACGGCCGGGGCAATTTCCGGGTGTTGCAGCCAGAATTCCCAGACATCGGCATAGGTGACCGGCTGTTTGATCTGACTTTTGACTTTATGGATCAGCGTCACCAGTTGCTTGGCGGTGACTTCTTTGCGCAGCAGGGCTTCGTTGCCGACGATGACCGAGGTGACCACGTCGGGGTTGGCGTTGGCCGCCGCGATCAACTCGTCGATTTCTTTTTCGGTGGCAACCGGGTCACTGCTGACCCAGGCGCCGGCCATTAACTTCAATCCATGTTTGCGCGCCATGCCCGGCAGGGCTTCCAAACCGGTCATGGAGTAGGTGCGAATGCATTCAAAGCGGGTGGCCAGCAAGGCCAGGTCGGCGTCCATGCGCTCGGGACGCAGCTTGAACGGCTGATCGAACGGCGATTGGTCTTTGTCGAATGGCGTGTAGGACGCACATTGCATTTTGTGGCTGGCGCTGGCCACATCCGGCAACACCACCGGCCGGCCGAGGCCATACCAATAGCCGACAAGGGCAAGCACGCCGAGGATCATGGCGAAAAAATAGGGCAGGGCAGGGAAGCGGGCAGTCGCGGGCATGGTCAGCTTATCTGGGGGAGCAAAGGCGCGCATCTTACCCGGATTTGGCCCGTCCCAGTGGGGCAGCATGATTTAGACATGCAAAGTTCGGGCGGGATTTTGGCGGCATGTCCTGCAAACCGGGCTGCTGGCGATGTGATGTCGTTTCTTGCTTACCTGAGGTCGCAGTCAGAGCAGGTCCAAGCCCCCGGCAGGTTGATGATCGAAGTGTCAGCACTCCACTGATGTCGTGCCGCCGGATCGATGCGCGTGAAGGGGGCGCGGTGCACCACATAACAACAGGTTGACGTCGCTCGGCATCCGTCGGGCGCAGCACTTTCGGGGAAGTACTATGAAGATGCGACGACTCTTGGGCGCAGCTGCCACTCTGGTAGTTGCGATGGGCTCCACACTGGCCAGCGCCGACAGCAAAACCCTGAGCATCGGCTATGTAGACGGCTGGTCCGACAGCGTTGCCACCACTCACGTGGCGGCAGAGGTGATCAAGGAAAAGCTCGGTTATGACGTGAAACTGCAAGCCGTCGCCACCGGGATCATGTGGCAGGGCGTAGCTACCGGCAAACTCGACGCCATGCTTTCCGCCTGGCTGCCCGTGACCCACGGTGAATACTGGGCCAAGAACAAGGACAAGGTCGTCGACTACGGGCCCAACTTCAAGGATGCGAAAATTGGCTTGATCGTGCCGGAGTACGTCAAGGCCAAGTCCATCGAAGACCTCAAGACCGACACCACCTTCAAGAACAAGATCGTCGGCATTGATGCCGGTTCAGGCGTAATGCTCAAGACCGACGAAGCCATCAAGGCCTATGGCCTGGATTACAAGCTGCAAGCCAGTTCGGGCGCTGCGATGATCGCCGAGCTGACCCGTGCCGAAGACAAGCAGGAATCCATTGCGGTGACCGGTTGGGTGCCACACTGGATGTTCGCCAAGTGGAAACTGCGTTTCCTGGACGATCCAAAAGGGATTTATGGTGCTGCTGAAACCGTCAACAGCATCGGCAGCAAGGGCCTGGAGAAGAAAGCGCCGGAAGTCGCCGCCTTCCTGAAGAAATTCCAGTGGGCCTCCAAGGACGAAATCGGCGAAGTCATGCTCGCGATTCAAGAGGGTGCCAAGCCTGATGCGGCGGCCAAGGACTGGGTTGCCAAGCACCCTGAGCGTGTCGCCGAGTGGATCGGTAAATAACCCCCGAAGCGTCTAAATAGCACCTTGCAAGCCCGTCTGGCGTTTTCGTCAGGCGGGCTTTGTCATTTACGGGAGAAAAGCTGTCACTTTAATCAGTTCAAAGTTGGCGCGAACCCTCATGTCGTTCTAATACTAAGGTCGTCTGGAACCTGTTCTGCAGCCGCATACAGTGGATACGTTCCAATAATAAAAAAGCTGTGCTGCGAGGATAAAAACAATGAACGACAGCATTTACCTCTCGATTCAAAACAGCCCGCGCTTCAAGGAGCTGGTGAGAAAAAGGGAAAGGTTCGCCTGGATTCTCTCGGCGATCATGCTAGGGCTTTACTCCGCTTTCATTCTTCTGATTGCCTATGGGCCGCAAATACTGGGGGCCAAGATCAGTCCCGGCTCGTCCATCACCTGGGGAATCCCGATTGGGGTCGGGCTGATTGTTTCGGCCTTTGTCCTGACTGCGATTTACGTACGACGCGCCAACGGCGAATTTGACGACCTGAACAATGCGATTCTCAAGGAGGCTGCGCAATGATCCGTCGTCTATTGGCTGTACTCGGCGCTTCGGTCTTTGCGCCTGCCGTTTGGGCGGCGGAAGCATTGACCGGCGAAGTGCATAAACAACCGCTGAATATCCCGGCGATCCTGATGTTCGTCGCCTTCGTCGGCGCGACCTTGTGCATCACCTACTGGGCATCCAAGCGCAACAAATCGGCGGCCGACTACTATGCGGCCGGCGGCAAGATCACCGGTTTCCAGAACGGCCTGGCGATTGCTGGCGACTACATGTCGGCGGCGTCCTTCCTGGGGATTTCCGCGCTGGTGTTCACCTCCGGCTACGATGGCTTGATCTACTCGATCGGCTTCCTGGTGGGCTGGCCGATCATTCTGTTCCTGATCGCCGAACGCCTGCGTAACCTGGGCAAGTACACCTTTGCCGACGTAGCGTCGTATCGCCTGGGGCAAACCCAGATCCGCAGCCTGTCGGCCTGTGGCTCGCTGGTGGTGGTGGCGTTCTACCTGATCGCGCAGATGGTTGGCGCGGGCAAGCTGATCCAGTTGCTGTTCGGCCTCGATTACCATGTGGCGGTGATTCTGGTGGGCATCCTGATGTGCATGTACGTGCTGTTCGGCGGCATGCTGGCGACCACGTGGGTGCAGATCATCAAGGCGGTCCTGCTGCTGTCCGGTGCCTCGTTCATGGCGCTGATGGTGATGAAGCACGTCAACTTCGACTTCAACATGCTGTTTTCCGAGGCGATCAAGGTTCACCCTAAAGGTGAGGCGATCATGAGCCCCGGCGGCCTGGTGAAAGATCCGATCTCTGCATTCTCCTTGGGGCTGGCGCTGATGTTCGGCACCGCAGGCCTGCCGCACATCCTGATGCGCTTCTTCACCGTAAGCGACGCCAAGGAAGCGCGTAAGAGCGTGCTGTATGCCACGGGCTTCATCGGCTACTTCTACATCCTGACCTTTATCATCGGCTTCGGCGCGATCCTGTTGGTCAGCACCAACCCGGCGTTCAAGGATGCGGCAGGCGCCTTGCTGGGCGGTAACAACATGGCGGCGGTGCACCTGGCCAACGCGGTGGGCGGCAGTATCTTCCTGGGCTTCATCTCGGCTGTGGCATTTGCCACCATCCTGGCGGTGGTTGCCGGTTTGACCCTGGCGGGCGCTTCGGCGGTGTCCCATGACCTTTATGCCAGCGTGATCAAGAAAGGCAAGGCCAACGAAAAGGATGAGATTCGCGTGTCGAAGATCACCACCATCGCCCTGGCGGTGCTGGCAATCGGCCTGGGTATCCTGTTCGAAAGCCAGAACATCGCGTTCATGGTTGGCCTGGCGTTCTCCATTGCGGCCAGCTGTAACTTCCCGGTACTGCTGCTTTCCATGTACTGGAAAAACCTCACCACCCGTGGCGCGATGATTGGCGGTTGGCTGGGCTTGATCAGTGCCGTCGGCCTGATGATCCTTGGCCCGACCATCTGGGTCTCGATCCTGCACCACGAAAAAGCCATCTTCCCGTACGAGTACCCGGCGCTGTTCTCGATGATCATCGCGTTCGTCGGTATCTGGTTCTTCTCCATCACCGACAAGTCGGCGGCGGCAGAGAAGGAGCGTGCACTGTACTTCCCGCAGTTTGTACGTTCGCAAACTGGCCTGGGGGCGAGTGGGGCGGTGAATCATTGAGGCAGTTGCAAGCTTTAAGCTACAAGCTGCAAGTTAGAAGCAGTGTTGTATAGAGAAATACCCCTGTCGTGAGGCAGGGGTATTTTTTTGCTTGTAGCTAACAGCTTGAAGCTTGCAGCTCACTAAATCCCAGCCAAAAAAAACGGCCTCATAAAGAGGCCGTTTTATTTGGCTGGGATTTAGTGCCGATCTTCCAGCTTGGTGATGTCACGCGACTCGTAGCCGGTGTACAGCTGGCGCGGGCGGCCAATCTTGTACGGGCTGGAGAGCATTTCTTTCCAGTGGGAGATCCAGCCTACAGTACGGGCCAGGGCGAAGATCACGGTGAACATGCTGGTTGGAATGCCGATCGCCTTGAGGATGATCCCCGAGTAGAAGTCGACGTTCGGGTACAGCGAGCGCTCGATGAAGTACGGGTCGGTCAGGGCGATCTCTTCCAGGCGCATGGCCAGTTCGAGTTGCGGATCGTTCTTGATGCCCAGTTCCTTCAACACTTCGTCGCAGGTCTGCTTCATCACGGTGGCGCGTGGGTCACGGTTCTTGTAGACGCGGTGACCGAAGCCCATCAGCTTGAACGGATCGTTCTTGTCCTTGGCCTTGGCGATGAACGTGTCGATGTTCGAGACATCGCCGATTTCATCCAGCATGGTCAACACGGCTTCGTTCGCACCGCCGTGGGCAGGGCCCCACAGTGCGGCGATACCGGCGGCGATACAGGCGAACGGGTTGGCACCCGAAGAGCCGGCCAGACGTACGGTAGAGGTGGAGGCGTTCTGCTCGTGGTCGGCGTGGAGGATGAAAATCCGGTCCATCGCCTTGGCCAGCACCGGGCTGATCGGTTTGATCTCGCACGGGGTGTTGAACATCATGTGCAGGAAGTTTTCCGCGTACGTCAGGTCGTTGCGCGGGTACATCATGGGCTGGCCCATGGAGTACTTGTAAACCATTGCGGCCAGGGTTGGCATCTTGGCAACCAGGCGGATCGCGGAGATTTCGCGATGCTGCGGGTTATTGATGTCCAGGGAGTCGTGATAGAAGGCCGACAGGGCGCCGACTACGCCGCACATGACGGCCATCGGGTGGGCGTCGCGACGGAAGCCGTTGAAGAAGGTCTTCAACTGCTCGTGAACCATGGTGTGGTTCTTCACGGTGCTGACGAACTGGGCTTTTTGCTCGGCTGTTGGCAATTCGCCGTTTAGCAGCAGGTAGCAGGTTTCCAGATAGTCCGACTTCTCAGCCAGTTGCTCGATCGGGTAGCCCCGGTGCAGCAGAATGCCATTGTCGCCGTCGATATAGGTGATCTTCGACTCGCAAGAGGCGGTCGACATGAAGCCTGGGTCGAAAGTGAAACGGCCCGTGGCCGTCAGGCCCCGTACGTCGATAACATCGGGACCAACGGTGCCGGTTAAAATGGGCAGCTCGACGGGGGCTGCGCCCTCGATGATCAACTGCGCTTTTTTGTCAGCCATGTGGCCTCCTATTTATGCTTCAAATCATCAGACAGACCCCCCACGCAGGGCCCGCACCACTATAGTGAGATAAATTCAGATGTCAATTTGCCTAAAGTCTTGCTCCAGAAGGCTTTAACCGTACTTTTTCGTCGAAATTGACTGCCATTTACGCCTTTTATCCCGCCAGCGCAATCAGCTATTAGGGTGAGGTGTGCGCGTTGTCATTAGTAGCCTAACTGTCTATACTCGGCCACCGACCGCCAAGGGCTTTTGGGCTTGCTTTCATTGGGGGTCGCACTCCCTGGGTGGTGCTTACCTGACCAGTGCACTCCCCAACAACTTTGCCCTGATTGTTAGGGGCTCTTCAGTGTGAAAAAAAGCCGTGAATAGCCAACGACCTGTAAACCTAGACCTAAGGACCATCAAACTCCCCATCACCGGCGTTACGTCGTTCCTGCACCGTGTTTCCGGCATCATCCTGTTCCTGGGCTTGGGCATCATGCTTTATGCATTGAGCAAATCCCTGGGTTCCGAGGAAGGATACGCCGAGGTGAAGGCATGCTTGACCAGCCCGCTGGCCAAGTTCGTAGCATGGGGCCTCCTGTCCGCTCTGCTTTATCACCTGGTAGCCGGCGTGCGCCACTTGATCATGGATATGGGCATCGGTGAGACGCTGGAAGGCGGCCGCCTGGGCTCGAAAATCATCATCGCCATTTCCGTGGTGCTGATCGTTCTGGCAGGAGTTTGGATATGGTAACCAGCGTTACGAACCTATCGCGTTCAGGCCTCTATGACTGGATGGCGCAGCGTGTGTCTGCGGTCGTTCTCGCGGCTTATTTCATTTTCCTGATCGGATACCTCGTCGCAAACCCGGGCATTGGCTATGAGCAATGGCACGGCCTGTTTTCCCACAATGCGATGCGAATCTTCAGTCTGCTGGCACTTGTAGCCCTGGGCGCTCACGCCTGGGTCGGCATGTGGACCATCGCGACCGACTACCTGACGCCGATGGCGCTGGGCAAGTCCGCGACTGCAGTACGTTTCCTCTTCCAGGCAGTATGCGGCGTCGCGATGTTCGCTTACTTCGTCTGGGGTGTGCAGATTCTTTGGGGTATCTGAGTCATGGCTAACATTCCAACTATTTCCTTCGACGCCATCATCATTGGTGGCGGCGGTGCTGGCATGCGCGCAGCGCTGCAGCTGGCTCAGGGTGGTCACAAGACTGCCGTGATCACCAAGGTGTTCCCGACGCGTTCGCACACTGTTTCGGCCCAGGGTGGCATCACCTGCGCCATCGCCTCCGCCGATCCGAACGATGACTGGCGCTGGCACATGTACGATACCGTCAAGGGTTCCGACTACATCGGTGACCAGGACGCTATCGAATACATGTGTCAGGAAGGCCCGGCTGCCGTGTTCGAGCTGGACCACATGGGCCTGCCGTTCTCGCGTACCGAGCAAGGTCGTATCTACCAGCGTCCATTCGGCGGCCAGTCGAAGGATTACGGTAAAGGCGGCCAGGCTGCCCGTACGTGCGCAGCGTCCGACCGTACCGGTCACGCGCTGCTGCACACCCTTTATCAGGGCAACCTGAAAGCCGGCACTACGTTCCTGAACGAGTACTACGCCGTTGACCTGGTCAAAAACCAGGATGGCGCATTCGTCGGCGTGATTGCCATCTGCATCGAAACCGGTGAAACCACCTACATCCGCGCCAAGGCAACTGTTCTGGCGACTGGCGGTGCAGGTCGTATCTACGCTTCGACCACCAATGCCCTGATCAACACCGGTGACGGCGTCGGCATGGCACTGCGTGCGGGCGTGCCGGTACAAGACATCGAAATGTGGCAGTTCCACCCGACCGGTATCGCCGGCGCGGGCGTACTGGTTACCGAAGGTTGCCGTGGTGAAGGTGGTTACCTGATCAACAAGCACGGCGAGCGTTTCATGGAGCGTTATGCTCCGAACGCGAAAGACCTTGCCGGTCGTGACGTTGTTGCCCGTTCGATGGTTAAAGAAATCATCGCCGGCAATGGCTGTGGCCCGAATGGCGACCACGTACTGCTGAAGCTCGATCACTTGGGCGAAGAAGTGCTGCACAGCCGCCTGCCAGGTATCTGTGAGCTGTCCAAGACGTTTGCTCACGTTGACCCGGTGGTTGCTCCGGTTCCGGTTGTTCCGACTTGCCACTATATGATGGGCGGTGTTCCGACCAACATTCATGGCCAGGCGATCACTCAGAACGCTGAAGGCGTGGACGAGATCATTCATGGCCTGTTCGCGGTAGGCGAAGTGGCATGCGTATCGGTTCACGGTGCCAACCGTCTGGGCGGCAACTCGCTGCTCGACCTGGTGGTGTTCGGCCGCGCGGCCGGCCTGCACCTGGAAAAAGCCCTGACCGACGGCATCGAATACGATGACGCTACCGACGCCAATATCGAGGCCGCCCTGGCGCGCCTGAACGCTCTGAACGAGCGTACCGATGGTGAAGACGTAGCTACCCTGCGTCGCGAGCTGCAAAACTGCATGCAGAACTACTTCGGTGTATTCCGTACTGGCGAATACATGCAGAAGGGTATCGCCCAGCTGGCCGATCTGCGCAAGCGTATTGCCAACGTCAAGATCAACGATAAGAGCCAGGCGTTCAACACCGCTCGTATCGAAGCACTTGAGCTGCAAAACCTGTTGGAAGTGGCTGAAGCGACTGCGATCGCCGCCGAGGTTCGTAAAGAATCCCGTGGTGCTCACGCTCGTGAAGACTTTGAAGATCGCGACGACGAAAACTGGTTGTGCCACACCCTGTACTTCCCGGGTGACAAGCGCGTAACCAAGCGTGCCGTGAACTTCTCGCCGAAGACAGTTCCGACCTTTGAACCGAAGATTCGGACTTACTAAGGGTGGCTGCCATGTTGAAAGTCAGTGTTTACCGCTACAACCCTGATCAGGACGCTGCGCCGTTCATGCAGGAATTCCAGGTCGATACCGGTGGTAAAGACCTGATGGTGCTGGATGTATTGGCACTGATCAAAGAGCAGGACGAAGGTTTCTCCTATCGTCGCTCTTGCCGTGAAGGTGTGTGCGGTTCCGACGGCATGAACATCAACGGCAAAAACGGCCTGGCGTGCATTACGCCGCTGTCCGCCGTCGTCAAAGGCAACAAGCTGATCGTTCGTCCTCTGCCAGGTTTGCCGGTTATCCGTGACCTGGTCGTCGATATGAGCATCTTCTACAAGCAATACGAGAAAGTTAAGCCGTTCCTGCAGAACGACACGCCGGCTCCGGCCATCGAGCGTCTGCAGTCCCCTGAAGAGCGTGAAAAGCTCGACGGTCTGTACGAGTGCATCCTGTGCGCTTGCTGCTCGACTTCGTGCCCGTCCTTCTGGTGGAACCCGGACAAGTTCCTGGGTCCAGCCGCTCTGCTGCAAGCGTACCGCTTCCTGGCAGACAGCCGTGACACCAAGACGTCCGAGCGTCTGGCTTCGCTGGATGACCCGTTCAGCGTATTCCGCTGCCGCGGGATCATGAACTGCGTCAACGTATGTCCTAAAGGCCTGAACCCGACTAAGGCCATTGGTCACATCCGTAACATGCTGCTGCAAAGCGGCGTGTAACTGACGTTGTAACAAAGCAGGACCGTTGTGCCCGTAAATGCTACGGCGCAGGCTTCAACCGGCGCCGTAGTTTTAACTTGAGCAGCGACTTACAAAGCCGCGGCTCTTATTTTGAAGAAATGAGACAAGCAGGGGCATTCGGGTTGGTACCCGAACTATCAGCGTGATCCTAAGTGGCTTGTTTTGGTCGCTGCACTTGGCCTTTTGCAAGCAAACTCGGTGTTTCCGCCGGTGGTGTCCCCAAATCGAGGGTGACCAAGCATGCAAGAAAGCGTGATGCAGCGCATGTGGAACAGCGGCTATCTTTCAGGTGGTAACGCTGCCTATGTGGAAGAGCTTTATGAGCTCTACCTGCACGACCCTAACGCTGTGCCAGAAGAATGGCGCACCAAATTTCAGACGTTGTCTTCAGACGGCAACGCTGCCACCGATGTATCGCACGCAACAATTCGCGATCAGTTTGTGCTGCTGGCAAAGAACCAGCGCCGCGCTCAGCCGGTTTCCGCCGGGAGCGTGAGCAGCGAGCATGAGAAGAAGCAAGTTGAAGTATTGCGACTGATCCAGGCTTACCGGATGCGTGGCCACCAGGCGGCCCAGCTTGACCCGCTGGGGCTCTGGCAGCGTCCTGCACCTGCTGACCTGTCGATCAATCATTACGGCTTGACCAATGCCGATCTTGATACGACCTTCCGTGCCGGCGACCTGTTCATCGGCAAAGAGGAAGCGAGCCTACGCGAAATTCACGAAGCGTTGCAGCAGACATATTGCCGCACCATCGGCGCTGAGTTCACGCATATCACCGATTCCGAGCAACGCCACTGGTTCCAGCATCGCCTGGAAGGTGTGCGTGGCCGTCCGGTGCTGTCCGCCGACGTACGCAGCCACCTGCTCGAGCGTGTGACCGCAGCTGAAGGTCTCGAGAAATACCTGGGCACCAAATACCCGGGCACCAAGCGTTTTGGCCTGGAAGGCGGCGAGAGCCTCATTCCAATGCTCGACGAGCTGATCCAGCGTTCCGGTTCCTATGGCACCAAGGAAGTCGTGATCGGCATGGCTCACCGTGGTCGCCTGAACGTGTTGGTCAACACCTTCGGCAAGAACCCGCGCGAGCTGTTCGACGAGTTCGAAGGCAAGAAGAAG
Source organism: Pseudomonas sp. O39 (assembly GCF_045447295.1). Taxonomy (NCBI): domain Bacteria; kingdom Pseudomonadati; phylum Pseudomonadota; class Gammaproteobacteria; order Pseudomonadales; family Pseudomonadaceae; genus Pseudomonas; species Pseudomonas sp. O39. The sequence goes on along the minus strand of NZ_JBJGXV010000032.1, from coordinate 18,509 downwards.
GTCGAACTGGGTTCCGGTGACGTTAAATACCACCAGGGCTTCTCGTCCAACGTGATGACCACCGGCGGTGAAGTTCACCTGGCCATGGCGTTCAACCCATCCCACCTGGAAATCGTTTCCCCAGTGGTCGAGGGTTCGGTCCGTGCTCGTCAGGATCGTCGTAACGATGCCACCGGTGAAAAGGTCCTGCCGATTTCCATCCACGGTGACGCGGCATTCGCCGGCCAAGGCGTGGTTCTGGAAACGTTCCAGATGTCGCAGACTCGCGGCTTCAAGACCGGCGGTACGGTTCACATCGTCATCAACAACCAGGTTGGCTTCACCATCAGCAACCCGCTGGACGCGCGCTCTACCGAGTACGCCACCGACGTTGCCAAGATGATCCAGGCGCCGATCCTCCATGTGAATGGTGATGATCCGGAAGCCGTGTTGTTCGTGACCCAGCTCGCTATCGACTACCGCATGCAGTTCAAGCGTGACGTGGTGATCGACCTGGTTTGCTACCGCCGTCGCGGTCACAACGAAGCGGATGAGCCTAGCGGCACCCAGCCGTTGATGTACCAGCAAATCGCCAAGCAGCGCACCACCCGTGAGCTGTACGCCGAAAGCCTGACCAAGGCCGGCGTGGTTGACGATGCGCGTGTTCAGGCGAAAGTCGATGAATACCGCAACGCGCTGGACAACGGTCTGCATGTCGTAAAAAGCCTGGTTAAAGAGCCGAACAAAGAGCTGTTCGTTGACTGGCGTCCGTACCTGGGCCACGCCTGGACTGCGCGTCACGACACCTCGTTCGATCTGAAAACCTTGCAGGAACTGTCTGCCAAGCTTCTGGAAATTCCAGAAGGCTTCGTTGTGCAGCGCCAGGTTGCGAAGATCTACGAAGACCGTCAGAAGATGCAAGCCGGCGGCCTGCCGATCAACTGGGGTTACGCCGAAACCATGGCGTACGCGACCCTGGCGTTCGAAGGTCACCCGATCCGCATGACCGGCCAGGATATCGGCCGTGGTACGTTCTCGCACCGTCACGCGGTATTGCACAACCAGAAAGACGCGGGCACCTACATTCCGCTGCAACACCTTTACGAAGGCCAGCCACGTTTCGACCTGTTCGATTCGTTCCTGTCCGAAGAAGCCGTACTGGCGTTCGAATACGGTTACTCCACCACCACGCCTCAGGCGCTGGTGATCTGGGAAGCCCAGTTCGGCGACTTCGCCAACGGTGCCCAAGTGGTTATTGACCAGTTCATCACCAGCGGTGAGCACAAGTGGGGCCGTCTGTGCGGTCTGACCATGCTGCTGCCACACGGTTATGAAGGTCAGGGTCCGGAGCACTCTTCGGCCCGTCTGGAGCGTTACCTGCAGCTGTGCGCCGAGCACAACATCCAGGTGTGCGTGCCGACTACCCCGGCCCAGATCTACCACTTGCTGCGTCGTCAGGTGATCCGCCCGCTGCGCAAGCCGCTGGTAGTGCTGACTCCGAAGTCGCTGTTGCGTCACAAATTGGCCATCTCGACCCTGGAAGATCTGGCCGACGGTTCGTTCCAGACCGTTATTCCAGAAATCGACACCTTGGACGCAGCCAAGGTCACTCGCCTGATCCTGTGCAGCGGCAAGGTTTACTACGACTTGCTGGAAAAACGCCGTGCCGAAGGCCGCGAAGACATCGCCATCGTGCGTATCGAGCAGCTTTACCCGTTCCCGGAAGACGACCTGATGGAGGCCATCGCGCCTTACACCAACCTCACCCATGCGGTGTGGTGCCAGGAAGAACCGATGAACCAGGGCGCTTGGTACAGCAGCCAGCATCATTTGCGTCGCAGCATCGGCAACCACAAGACAGGCCTTGGCCTTGAGTATGCCGGTCGTGATGCTTCTGCTGCACCTGCGTGTGGTTATGCGTCGATGCACGCCGAGCAGCAGGAAAAACTGCTGCAAGATGCTTTCACTGTTTAACGCCTTCGCGCTGACTGAAACCGAATTTTAAGGACCCACAGATAATGGCTATCGAAATCAAAGCCCCGTCATTCCCGGAATCGGTTGCCGATGGCACCGTTGCCACCTGGCACAAGAAACCAGGCGACGCTGTAAAGCGTGATGACCTGATCGTCGACATCGAGACCGACAAAGTCGTTCTGGAAGTGTTGGCCGAAGCTGACGGCGTGCTGGGCGCGATCGTTGCAGAAGAGGGCGCTACCGTCCTGTCGAACCAGATCCTGGGCTCGATCGAAGCAGGCGGCGCTGCTGCACCTGCTCCGGCCGCTGCTGCACCTGCTGCTGCTTCCGCTCCAGCCGCTGCTCCTGCTGCCGCTGGCGAAGATCCAATCGCTGCACCGGCTGCGCGTCAGTTGGCCGAAGAAAACGGCATCAATCTGGCTTCCATCAAAGGCACCGGCAAAGACGGCCGTGTGACCAAGGAAGACGTGGTTGCTGCCGTTGAAGCCAAGAAAAACGCTCCGGCCGCCGCACCTGCCAAGGCTGCTGCTCCAGCTGCCGCTGCGCCTGTGTTCGCTGCTGGCGACCGCACCGAGAAGCGCGTACCGATGACTCGTGTACGTGCCACCGTGGCCAAGCGTCTGGTTGAAGCACAGTCGAACATGGCGATGCTGACCACTTTCAACGAAGTCGACATGACTGAAGTCATGGCCCTGCGTTCGAAGTACAAGGACCTGTTCGAGAAGTCCCACAATGGCGTGCGCCTGGGCTTCATGTCGTTCTTCGTGAAAGCGGCCACCGAAGCGCTGAAACGCTTCCCGGCAGTCAACGCTTCCATCGACGGCAGCGACATCGTTTACCACGGTTATGCCGACGTCGGCGTTGCCGTGTCCAGCGACCGTGGCCTGGTCGTACCGGTTCTGCGTAACGCCGAGCTGATGAGCCTGGCTGAAATCGAAGGCGGCATCGCTGGCTTCGGCAAGAAAGCCCGTGACGGCAAGCTGACCATCGACGAGATGACCGGTGGTACCTTCACCATCACCAACGGTGGTACCTTCGGTTCGATGATGTCGACCCCGATCGTCAACCCGCCACAAGCTGCGATCCTGGGCATGCACAACATCATCCAGCGTCCGATGGCCATCAACGGCCAAGTCGTGATCCGCCCAATGATGTACCTGGCACTGTCTTACGATCACCGCCTGATCGATGGTAAAGAAGCCGTGACTTTCCTGGTGACCATCAAGAACCTGCTGGAAGACCCGGCTCGTCTGCTGCTGGATATTTGATTGAGGCAGCTTCAAGTTGTGAGCTACAAGCTGCAAGTAAACGCAGTTTGGCTTGCAGCTTGAAGCTTGAAGCTTGACGCTCCGAGCTAATAGAGGATCTATTTTCATGACACAGAAATTTGACGTCGTAGTGATTGGTGCAGGTCCTGGCGGCTACGTTGCCGCCATCAAGGCCGCACAACTGGGCCTCTCGACTGCTTGCATCGAAAAATACACCGACAAGGAAGGCAAACTGGCGCTGGGCGGTACTTGCCTGAACGTCGGTTGCATTCCTTCCAAGGCGCTGCTGGACAGCTCCTGGAAATTCCACGAAGCCCAAGACGGTTTCGCGATCCACGGCATCAACCACGCCGGCGTGACCATGGACGTGCCAGCAATGGTCGGCCGTAAAGCCAACATCGTTAAAGGCCTGACTTCCGGCGTTGCGACCTTGTTCAAGGCCAACGGTGTGACTTCCCTGCAAGGCCACGGCAAACTGCTGGCCGGCAAGAAAGTTGAAATCACCAAGCCAGACGGCTCGGTAGAAGTCATCGAAGCCGAAAACGTGATCCTGGCTCCAGGCTCGCGCCCAATCGACATTCCACCGGCTCCAGTTGACCAGAACGTGATCGTTGATTCGACCGGCGCCCTGGAATTCCAAGCGGTTCCCAAGCGTCTGGGCGTGATCGGCGCTGGCGTAATCGGTCTGGAACTGGGTTCGGTATGGTCGCGTCTGGGTTCCGAAGTGACCGTTCTGGAAGCCCTGGACACGTTCCTGCTGGCTGCCGACACTGCGGTGTCCAAAGAAGCCTACAAAACCCTGACCAAACAAGGTCTGGACATCAAGCTGGGTGCTCGCGTGACCGGCTCGAAGGTTAACGGCGAAGAAGTTGTCGTGACCTACACCGACAAGGATGGCGAACAGACCATCACTTTCGACAAGCTGATTGTTGCCGTTGGTCGCCGTCCAGTCACAGCTGACCTGTTGGCTTCCGACAGCGGCGTGAACATCGACGAGCGTGGTTTCATCCACGTTGACGATCACTGCGCTACCACCGTTCCTGGCGTGTACGCCATTGGCGACGTGGTTCGCGGCATGATGCTGGCGCACAAGGCTTCCGAAGAAGGCATCATGGTTGTCGAGCGCATCAAGGGCCACAAAACCCAGATGAACTACGACCTGATCCCATCGGTTATCTACACCCACCCGGAAATTGCATGGGTCGGCAAGAACGAACAGCAGTTGAAAGCTGAAGGCGTTGAAGTTAACGTCGGCACCTTCCCGTTTGCCGCTTCTGGCCGTGCCATGGCAGCCAACGACACCGGTGGTTTTGTCAAAGTCATCGCTGATGCCAAGACTGACCGCGTATTGGGCGTCCACGTGATTGGCCCGAGCGCTGCAGAACTGGTTCAGCAAGGCGCGATCGGTATGGAATTCGGCACCAGTGCCGAGGACCTGGGCATGATGGTCTTCTCCCATCCGACCCTGTCCGAAGCGTTGCACGAAGCAGCGTTGGCAGTGAATGGCGGCGCCATCCACATCGCCAACCGCAAGAAGCGCTAAGCGAGATAATAAGAAACCACGGCGGTTGCCCGTCGTGAGCCTTGCGCGCAAGACTCACCGCGGAATGTCCGCTGGACGCAGTCTTGCGCAGCTTTACGGGCCTTGAGCCCCGCAAGTTGCGCAAGCAGCAGTCACAGGTGGCGCGGCACTCATAATGAGCGCAGCGCCGAATGCGCAGTACCTAACGAAGACGGTAAAAAGCATGAATCTTCACGAGTATCAGGGTAAGCAGCTGTTCGCTGAATACGGCCTGCCAGTATCCCAGGGCTACGCAGTAGACACCCCGGAAGCAGCAGCAGAAGCTTGCGACAAAATCGGTGGTACCGAGTGGGTTGTCAAAGCCCAGGTCCACGCTGGTGGTCGCGGTAAAGCGGGCGGCGTTAAGCTGGTTCGCAGCAAAGAAGACGCCAAGGCCTTCGCACAGCAGTGGCTGGGCAAGCGTCTGGTGACTTACCAGACTGATGCCAATGGCCAACCAGTCACCAAGATCCTGGTTGAATCGTGCACTGATATCGCTAAAGAGCTGTACCTGGGCGCTGTCGTTGACCGTTCGAGCCGTCGCATCGTGTTCATGGCTTCCACCGAAGGTGGCGTGGACATCGAGAAGATCGCTCACGACACTCCAGAAAAAATTCTGAAAGCCACTATCGATCCACTGGTTGGCGCTCAGCCATTCCAGGGTCGCGAACTGGCTTTCCAGCTGGGTCTGGAAGGCAAGCAAGTTGCCCAGTTCGCCAAGATCTTCGTAGGTCTGGCCAAACTGTTCCAGGATCACGATCTGGCCCTGCTGGAAGTGAACCCGCTGGTGATCAAGGCTGACGGCGATCTGCACTGCCTCGACGCCAAGATCAACATCGACGCCAACGCCATGTACCGTCAGCCTAAGCTGAAAACTTTCCACGATCCGTCGCAAGACGATCCGCGCGAAGCGCACGCTGCCAAGTTCGAACTGAACTACGTAGCCCTGGAAGGTAACATCGGTTGCATGGTCAACGGTGCTGGCCTGGCCATGGGTACCATGGACATCGTCAACCTGCATGGCGGCAAACCAGCCAACTTCCTCGACGTGGGCGGCGGTGCTACCAAAGAACGCGTTACCGAAGCCTTCAAGATCATCCTGTCCGACACTAACGTCGCTGCAGTATTGGTCAACATCTTCGGCGGCATCGTTCGTTGCGACATGATTGCCGAAGGCATCATCGGTGCAGTGAAAGAAGTCGGCGTTAAAATCCCGGTTGTTGTTCGCCTTGAAGGTAACAACGCTGAACTGGGCGCTAAAGTACTGGCAGAAAGCGGTTTGAACATCATCGCGGCTACCAGCCTGACCGACGCTGCTCAACAAGTTGTCAAAGCTGCGGAGGGCAAATAATGAGCGTCCTGATCAATAAAGACACCAAAGTTATCTGCCAGGGTATTACCGGTTCGCAAGGTAGTTTCCACACCCAGCAAGCCATCGAATACGGCACCAAGATGGTGGGTGGCGTTACTCCTGGTAAGGGCGGCACCGAGCACCTGGGTCTGCCAGTGTTCAACACCGTGAAAGACGCTGTAGCTGCCACTGGCGCCACCGCCAGCGTGATCTACGTTCCAGCTCCTTTCTGCAAAGACTCGATCCTGGAAGCGGCATTCGGCGGCATCAAGCTGATCGTTTGCATCACCGAAGGCATTCCTACCCTGGACATGCTGGACGCTAAAGTTAAGTGTGACGAGCTGGGCGTAGTCCTGATCGGCCCTAACTGCCCAGGCGTGATCACTCCAGGCGAATGCAAGATCGGCATCATGCCTGGTCACATTCACTTGCCAGGCAAAGTCGGTATCGTTTCCCGTTCCGGCACCCTGACCTACGAAGCTGTCAAGCAAACGACTGACGCCGGTTTCGGCCAGTCGACTTGCGTCGGCATCGGCGGTGACCCGATCCCAGGCTCGAACTTCATCGACATCCTGAAACTGTTCCAGGAAGACCCGAAGACCGAAGCGATCGTCATGATCGGTGAGATCGGCGGTTCGGCTGAAGAAGAAGCGGCTGCCTACATCAAGGCACACGTGACCAAGCCGGTTGTTTCCTACATCGCTGGTGTGACTGCCCCTGCTGGCAAGCGCATGGGCCATGCTGGCGCAATCATCTCCGGCGGCAAAGGCACAGCAGACGAGAAGTTTGCTGCCCTGGAAGACGCAGGCGTTAAAACCGTGCGTTCGCTGGCAGACATCGGCAAGGCTTTGTCCGAGCTGACCGGTTGGGCTGTCAAGTAAGCCTCGCGCTTAGCTGACGCTTTATCCACACAAAGGCCACCTTCGGGTGGCCTTTGTGCGTTCTGGGTATTGCTCATCAGATTGGATGCCCCGTTCACATGTGGGAGCTGGCTTGCCTGCGATAGCATCGACTCGGTTTACCTGATGGACCGAGTCGCCCGCATCGCAGGCAAGCCAGCTCCCACATGGGGCTGTATTGTCAAAATTAAGTATGAAAACGCGACATTGTGATGTCGCTTATCGGACAGTTCGCCCCGCAACAGTGCGTTTGTCGGCCTAATTCTGTACTCTAGCCGCCTCTTTATGCGTCCGCATCCCAAAAGGAAGCTGCGCGCTAGACCGGTCGGTCCCCATCAGGACCGGCAGCAGTTCCCTCATCCACAGGGAATCCCTCTCTAAATTCCGATTCAGTAGTGTGGTATTTCCTTAAATGAAAGTGTTGAAAAGCCAGGATGTCCTGGCGTTAGGCTTTATGACCTTCGCCCTGTTCGTGGGCGCCGGCAACATCATCTTCCCGCCTATCGTTGGTTTGCAGTCCGGGCCTCACGTGTGGATGGCAGCGCTGGGCTTCCTGATCACCGCGGTCGGTCTGCCGGTGGTCACCGTGATCGCCCTGGCCAAGGTCGGCGGCGGTATGGACGCGTTGAGCAGCCCGATCGGCAAGATTGCCGGCGGCCTGCTCGCGGCGGCGGCGTATCTGGCGGTAGGGCCATTGTTCGCCACTCCGCGCACTGCGACCGTTTCGTTTGAAGTGGGCCTGGCGCCGCTGACCGGCGAAAGCCCGTTGGCGCTGTTCCTCTACAGCTCGGTGTATTTCCTGGTGGTGTTCTTTGTTTCCCTCTACCCGGGCCGACTGCTGGATACCGTAGGTCGCTTCCTGGCGCCGCTGAAAATCATCGCCCTGGCCATTCTCGGCATCGCCGCGTTTGCCTTGCCGGCCGGTGACGTGGGCGTCGCGACGCCGGAATACGTCGCCGCACCGTTCTCCCAGGGCTTCATCAATGGTTACCTGACCATGGATACCCTCGGCGCGCTGGTATTCGGTATCGTCATCGTCAATGCCATCCGTTCCCGTGGCGTTGAATCGCCACAGCTGATCACCCGCTACGCGATCATCGCCGGGCTGATTGCCGGCGTGGGCCTGGCCCTGGTGTACATCAGCCTGTTCCGTCTGGGGTCGGGCAGCCATGCCGTGGCCGCCGGTGCAAGCAATGGCGCTGCCGTGCTGCATGCTTACGTGCAACACACGTTCGGCTCCCTGGGCAGTGGCTTCCTCGCTGTGCTGATCTCTCTGGCGTGCCTGGTCACCGCTGTTGGCCTGACCTGCGCGTGTGCCGAGTACTTCAGCAAAGTCCTGCCGCTGTCCTACAAGACGCTGGTAGTAATCCTGGCGCTGTTCTCGCTGTTTGTGTCCAACCTGGGCCTGACCAAGCTGATTGCCTTCTCGATCCCGGTACTCACCGCGATCTACCCGCCGTGCATCGTGCTGGTGGCCCTGAGCTTCTGCAAAGATTTCTGGCTCGAGCAGGGCCGCATCGTCGGCCCGGTCATGCTGGTGTCGTTCATCTTTGGTTGCATTGATGCGCTCAAGGGCGCGGGCCTGGCGGATTGGATGCCTGCGCAGTTGGCACATCTGCCGCTGAGCGAGCAAGGCCTGGCGTGGCTGGTACCCGCGGTGATGACGCTGGTCGTTGCCGTAGTGGTTGACCGCATGCTTGGCAAACGCAGCGAAGCCATCGCTTAACCCGCGGTTTCACGCTGTACTGAAATGCCCCGTATCAATCGATACGGGGCATTTTTTTTGTGTGTGAGACCACAACCCCTAAAGTGTGGAATACGGTCAGTGTGGGAGCGGGCTTGCTCGCGAACGCGGTGGATCAGTAATGCACCAGGAGACTGACACACCGCGTTCGCGAGCAAGCCCGCTCCCACATTTAGATCGCATTAATATCCGTACACCGAGCAAAAGGCCCCCGCATGTCGTTCGTCGAAACCAATCAGATCCACCTGCTTGCTGCCCTCTGGTTCGTATTGTGCTGGGGCGGTTACACCCGATACGCCACGTGGAAGGCCCGTGACACTGCGTGCCTGGCCAGCGTGCTGCATCTGTATCGTGAAGACTGGATGCGCCGCATGTTGCTGCGCGATAACCGTATCGCCGATGCCAGCGTGATCGGTAACCTGGAGCGCAATGCCTCGTTCTTCGCATCCAGTACCTTGATCATCCTCGCCGGTATCCTGACAGTGCTGGGTGCTTCCGAGCGTGCGGTATCGTTGCTGGCGGACATCCCCATGGTGCAACAGGCGTCCCAGGGCATGTCGGAAATCAAGCTGCTGTGCCTGGCACTGGTGTTCGTCTATGCGTTTTTCACCTTCAGCTGGTGCATGCGCCAATACAACTTCGCCGCGGTACTGGTGGGGTCGGCGCCGATGATTGGTGAACGGCATGTGTCGGAGCAGGAGCGCAACGCGTTCGCCCTGCGGGCAGCGCGGGTGATTTCCATGGCGGCCAACCAGTTCAACTTTGGCCTGCGTGCTTATTACTTTGGCATGACCATGCTGGCCTGGTTTGTCAGCCCGTGGTTATTCATGTTGATGAGCAGCGGGGTAGTGTTGGTGCTGTATCGCCGCGAGTTTCATTCCGACGTACTGCAGGTCATGGTCTACACGCCAACTGATATGCCGGTGACGGAGCCGGCTAAAGAATCCGTGTCTTAACGCGTGGCGCCAAGGTTAATTAAACTTTTGGGCGCTGAAAAAACAGCAGACAAAGTAAAGCCCGCTATGTAAGCGGGCTTCCTTTTTGCAGCAGTTGCCAGGCTATTAAGGCTTGGCAGGTGCTACTGGAGTAGCGGTACCGTCTTCTTTTGCTTTTTCAGCGTTCGCATCAGCCTGAGCTTTGGCAGCATCGGCGTTTTCTTTTGCAGCGTCGTTCACTTTATCCTGTGCTTTCGCCATGTCCTTCTGAGCTTGCTCAGAATGCGCTTGGGCATCTTGGGCTTTGTCTTCGGATTTCTTATCGCAGGCAGCGAGGCCGAGGGCAGCAGCCAGCATCATGGAAATAGCTAAAGTCTTGCGCATGGGGTGTTTCTCCTTAGTGAAGATATCTACTGGCCTTTCGAGCTTAGACGGCCAGCATTAGTTCCTTTTGTTTCAAAGATATATAAAACGTGACGCTCAAGGAACTTTTGCCCTTGCCCCCAGACGCCTCTAATCGACACTAATAAGAGTCTGAACACATGACCGAAAATCCCTTGTTAGCGCGTGCCACACGCTTTGTTTCGGCGCTGCGCCACTGCCAGGTATTAGGCATCACCGTCCATGCTGCCAGCGAGGAGGGCATGACGCTGGTCCTGCCTTACAGCCCGAGCATCGTCGGCGATCCTCAAACCGGCGTGATTCACGGTGGCGCGCTGACCTCCTTGATGGACACTGCCTGCGGCATGGCCACGCTGTGTGTCTTGCCGGAGTTCGAGGTCTGCCCGACGCTCGACCTGCGTGTCGACTACATGCATCCCGCCGAACCGCACAAGCCCGTGTACGGCTTCGCCCAATGCTATCGGGTGACCACCGACGTGATCTTCACCCGCGGCTTCGCCTACCAGGATGATCCGCAGCAGCCCATCGCCCACGTGGTCGGTACTTTCATGCGCATGGGCAAGCGCCTCAAGGGCACGCACGGGCTGGGCAGCACCCTCAAGGGAGAGCAGGCATGACACATCGATTCAAGACCCGCCTCGAACAGGCCCATCACCGGGGTAACTACGAGGCGCTGCTCGACCTGGTCCCCTACGCCAAGCTGATTGGCATTGAATGCACAAGGTTGGGGGATGAATTGCTGTTTCGTCTGCCGGCCAACAAGGACAACATTGGTAACCCCATATTGCCGGCGCTGCACGGTGGGGTGATTGCCGGGTTTATGGAGCTGTCGGCGGCGCTGCACCTGCTGGTATTTACCGGCGCGCCGGGCCTGCCGAAAATCATCGATTTTTCCCTGGATTACCTGCGTGCCGGCCAGTTTCGTGACACTTACGCCAAATGCCAGGTGTGGCGCCAGGGCCGGCGCGTCGCCAATGTGGCAATCACCGCCTGGCAAAGCACCCCGGCCGAACCGATTGCCACCGCTCGCGCACATTTCAAGATTGAGGAAACAGCGCGCCCTTGAAATCCTTGTCTTAGCCCCCAACTTTGATGACAACCCGCCGCCAACCCTTAAGGGCGCGACCACTGCCATCCAATTGGAGTTTGATGACCATGAGTGTGGAAACTCAAAAGGAAACCCTGGGCTTCCAGACCGAGGTGAAGCAACTGCTGCACCTCATGATCCATTCGCTGTATTCCAACAAGGAAATCTTCCTTCGCGAATTGATCTCGAACGCCTCTGACGCTGTCGACAAATTACGTTTCGAAGCCCTGTCCAAGCCTGAATTGCTGGAAGGTGGCGCCGAACTGAAAATCCGTGTGAGCTTCGACAAGGACGCCAAGACCGTCACCCTCGAAGACAACGGTATCGGCATGAGCCGTGAAGACGCGATCACCCATCTGGGTACCATCGCCAAATCCGGCACCGCAGATTTCATGAAGAACCTGTCGGGCGATCAGAAAAAGGATTCGCACCTGATCGGTCAATTCGGTGTGGGCTTTTACTCGGCCTTTATCGTTGCCGACAAGGTTGAAGTGTTCAGCCGCCGCGCCGGCCTCGCCGCCAGCGAAGGTGTGCACTGGTCTTCCAAAGGTGAGGGCGAGTTCGAAATCGCCACCCTCGACAAGGCTGACCGTGGTACCCGCATCGTGCTGCACCTGAAAGCGGCTGAAGATGAGTTCGCCGATGGCTGGCGCCTGCGCAATATCATCAAGAAATACTCCGACCACATCGCGCTGCCGATCGAGTTGCCGAAAGAGCAAGCTGCTGCCGAAGGCGAAGAGCAGCCTGCCCAGGAATGGGAAGTGGTCAACCGTGCCAGCGCCTTGTGGACGCGTCCTCGTACTGAAGTCAAAGACGAGGAATACCAGGAGTTCTACAAGCACATCGCTCACGACTACGAAAACCCGCTGAGCTGGAGCCACAACAAGGTCGAAGGCAAGCTGGAATACAGCTCGCTGCTCTACGTACCGGCCCGTGCTCCGTTCGACCTGTACCAGCGTGAAGCGCCCAAAGGCCTGAAGCTGTACGTGCAGCGCGTGTTCGTGATGGACCAGGCGGAATCCTTCCTGCCGCTGTACCTGCGCTTTATCAAAGGCGTGGTCGACTCCAACGACCTGTCGCTGAACGTGTCGCGGGAAATCCTGCAGAAAGACCCGATCATCGACTCCATGAAGTCGGCGCTGACCAAGCGCGTGCTCGACATGCTGGAAAAACTGGCGAAGAACGAGCCTGAGCAATACAAGGGCTTCTGGAAAAACTTCGGTCAGGTCATGAAAGAAGGCCCGGCGGAAGATTTTGCCAACAAGGAAAAAATCGCCGGCCTGCTGCGTTTTGCGTCTACCCAAGGTGAAGACGGTGAGCAGGTTGTGTCGCTGGCTGAGTACCTGGCACGCGCCAAGGAAGGTCAGGACAAGATCTACTACCTGACCGGCGAAACCTATGCTCAGGTCAAGAACAGCCCGCACCTGGAAGTCTTCCGCAAGAAAGGCATCGAAGTGCTGCTGTTGACCGACCGTATCGATGAGTGGCTGATGAGCTACCTCAGCGAGTTCGACGGCAAAACCTTCGTCGACGTGGCCCGTGGCGACCTGGACCTGGGTAACCTGGACTCCGAAGAAGAGAAGAAGGAAGCCGAAGAAGTCGCCAAGGCCAAAGAAGGCCTGGTTGAGCGGATCAAGACCGCCCTGGGCGATGCTGTCAGCGAAGTGCGGGTTTCGCACCGTCTGACCGACTCCCCGGCGATTCTGGCCATCGGCGAGCAGGACCTGGGCATGCAGATGCGTCAGATCCTGGAAGCGAGCGGTCAGAAGGTTCCGGACTCCAAGCCAATCTTCGAATTCAACCCGGCTCACCCGCTGATCGAGAAACTCGACGGCGAGCAAAGCGAAGAGCGTTTTGGCGACTTGTCGCACATCCTCTTCGACCAGGCGGCCCTGGCTGCCGGCGACAGCTTGAAAGACCCGGCCGCCTACGTGCGCCGACTGAACAAGCTGTTGGTTGAACTGTCGGTTTAACACCGTTGTAGAAAAACCCGCTTCGGCGGGTTTTTTCGTTCTAGTGCACCTCAACTGGAGTAAATGATGAGCCAAGTCACTGTGCGTTCCGTGGTCTATCAGATTGATGGCCAGTCGTATGAAAGCCGCCTGGCATTCGATGCCAGCCATAAGGGCCCGCTGCCGGGTCTGTTGATGGCACCGAACTGGATGGGTGTGAGTGCGGGTGCCGAAGACATTGCCAAAAGCGTCGCCGCCAAGGGCTACGTGGTGCTGATCGCCGACCTGTACGGGCAAACCGTACGCCCATCGAATGGCGATGAAGCGGGCGCGGCAATGATGCCGTTGAAAAATGACCGCCCATTGCTGAACAAGCGTATGCAGGCAGCCTTTGAGCAACTGCAAGGCCAGACCGAAGCCGCTGTCGATACCTCGAAGTTGGCAACCTTTGGTTTCTGCTTCGGCGGTTGCTGCTCCCTGGAGCTGGCGCGTACCGGCGCAGCGTTGAAGGCCGCCGTGTCGTTCCACGGCACGCTCGACACGCCGAACCCGGCGGATGCGAAAAACATCAAAGGTTCAGTGCTGGTACTGCACGGCGCTTCCGACCCCTTGGTGCCCAAGGAACAGTTGCCGGCGTTTGAAGATGAAATGAACGCGGCCGGTGTGGACTGGCAGTTGCTGAGCTACGGCGGTGCGGTGCATTCCTTCACTGACCCGCATGCCAATGTGCCGGGCAAGATGATGTACGACGCGAAGACCGCTGCGCGGGCGTTCCAGTCGATGCATAACTTGTTGGATGAAGTGTTCAAGGGCTAAATCTTTAGCGCCTGTGCCGGCCTCTTCGCGAGCAAGCCCGCTCCCACATTTTGATTGGTGAACACGGTTAAATGTGGGCGCTGGCTTGCCTGCGATAGCTATCTGACAGGCAACTCAATCCTTTCAGACTCTCCCGGCACCGTCGGCCAATCCCCAGCCGCCCAACGCTGCCGCGCCTGTTCGATCATGGCCGGATCGCTCGCCACAAAATTCCAGTTGATCCGCCGTGGCCCATCCAGTGGCGCACCGCCAAACACCATCAGGTGGCAATCGCTTTCAGCAAACAGCGTCATTGCCTGCCCGGCGGGCAGCACCACCAGGCTGTTCACTGCCAACACCTCGCCGTCCAGCTGCGCCTCACCCTCCAGTACATACACCGCCCGTTCCTGGTGCTCATCCGGGATCAACAGCGTCGTGGCCGTCTGCATCTGCACCTCGGCATACAACGTAGGCGACAGCACCGGCACCGGTGATTTGAGACAGAAGCCGCTACCGGCGATCAGGCGAATCTGCACGCCCAGGTTGTCAATGACTGGCAGGCTCGCCGCCGGGTGATGGCTGTAATGCCCAGGCCCCGTCTCATGGTCTTTGGGTGAGGCCAGCCACACTTGCAGGCCATGCAGGCTGAAACCTTCAGCCTTGATCGCCTCGGGCGTGCGTTCGACGTGGGCAATCGCACCGCCGGCCGTCATCCAGCTGACGTCGCCGGCTTGCACCAACTGGTCCGAGCCGAGGCTGTCTTTGTGCTGCAAGGCACCTTCGAATAGATAAGTGAGCGTCGACAGCCCGATATGCGGGTGCTGGCGGATATTCATGCCGGTGCCCGGCGCATAACGCGTCAGCAGCATGTGGTCGAAGAACACAAAAGGCCCGACGCTGCGGCATTCGCGCGACGGCAACGGGCGCAGGATCGGCTGGCCTTCGACATCTTCCGCGCGCGGGCGGATCACGGTGAGGGTGGTCATGGTGCGTCCCTGTCTGAGCGGGTTAGATGGCCCTGAGCATAACCCGCTCGACGGGTGGATGGCGCTACTGGCTGAAAGCGCCTTCGGACAGTTTCGTCTCGATGGTGACTTCTGCGGTGGTCATCAGTTTATGCACGGGGCAGCGATCAGCCACGCGGTGCAACTCGTCGCGCTGTTCATCGGTGAGCACGCCCTTGAGGGTTAACTTGACGTTGAGCGTGTATTTGCCTTTTTGCTCCTCGGTGCTGTCGTGGGTGACTTCCACGGTGACGCCGGTGAGGGGAATGTCTTTTTTCTGGGCATACAGTTTGACGGTCAGCGCCTTGCACGAGGCCAGGGCAGCATCGAAATAATCGTGGGGGGAGGGTGCCGAGTCGTCGCCGCCCAGGCTTTTGGGCAAATCGGTGAACAGTTCGTGGTTATTGATATTCACACTGTGGCGAAAGTTGTCGTGGTTCAGGGTGTTGACGGTAACAGGCATGGTAAACCTCACAGATTGGCAGGATGAAGGTCATGCAGTTATAGAACATGCTGGCACTGGGGTGTTCCGCGTTTTTTGCCGGTGAACCCGTTTGCATCGCGCAAGGTCTACCGCAATTCACCCCTATGAGATTTTACCGTGCCTTGGACCCGCCTCAGTCTTGCCCTGTTGCTCGCTGCCAGTAGCCTCGTCGTGCAGGCCCGCGAATATGCCTACAGCGATGCGCACCTGCATTACGTCGACTTCTTCCAGGAAACGGCAGGCATGGACACGCTGCTTAAGGCCATGGCGGATAATCGCATCGAGCATGTGATGATTTCCGGCATTCCTGTGGCCAAGAAATGGCACGAAGACGAACCCAAGCGCCCGCGTTACTACGCGGGTGACGATGCCGATGCCTATTGGTACAGCGCCACCGACGTGATCGTCGCGGCAGCGGTGAACACACTCACCCCTGAGCAGCGTCAGCATTTTCATCCGTTTTTGTCCGGCTTTAACCCTAACGACAAGAACTCGGCGGCGCATATCCAACGCATGCTCGACCTCAACCCAGGGCTCTGGCAGGGCATTGGTGAAGTGTTCACACGGCACGACGACCTGACGGCCTTGACGGCAGGTGACACCCCGCGGGCCAACAATGAAGCCATGACGCGCGTCTATCACCTCGCCGCCGAAAACGATTTGCCGGTGATGCTGCACTCCAACATCACCTCCAAGCGCGAACGCAACCCACTGTACCTGCCGGAGGTGGAGACATCGCTGCGCAACCACCCGCACACGCGTTTTATCTGGGCGCATGCGGGTACCAGTAAAGAGATCCATCGCCATCAGGTACAGATGGACTTCTTGCTCCCTACCTTGAGCCGTATGTTGCAAGCCTATCCCAATCTGTACATCGACCTCTCTTGGAGCATGCTCACGCCGTACTTGCTGGATGAGGCAGGCAAGCCCCGAGCGCAGTGGTTAAAGCTGGTAGAGCGCTTCCCTGAGCGCTTCATGGTGGGTTCGGACGTTGTAGGGCGCTTCAACAAGCTCGGTAAGGAAATGCGCCGCTTTGATCCTTTCCTGGACGCGCTGCCTGAGGACGTGGCCCGTAAGGTTGCGCGCGATAACTTCCTGGCCATTCTGCCGAAACACGCTCGCGATGAGCAGGCACATTGATATCGCGTTTTCGTCTTACGCAATTTGGCTGAAGGGCCGATAGCTTTCAGGAGACCCGCTGCAGGTGGATGCAGCGCATTTGGAAGGAACCAGGCAATGAGTATCCGTAGTCTGAATATCGCTCCCCGCGCCGGCTTGGGCTTTGGCGTGTTGGCGTTGATGGTGTTCGCCTTGGGCGGCTTCGCACTGCTGCAGATGGCCAACATGCGCCAGCAGTCGGACCAGGTGGAGAACAACTGGCTACCCAGCGTGATGGCGGTGGGGGATATGAGCCAGGATCTGTTAAGGGTTCGCGCGCTGACCCTGCGGTTGGTGGTCAACCGTGATCCGCAGGCGCTGGCGCAGAACGAGCAAAAACTGACCGATCTGAAAAATGGCATGTCCCACGCCCAGACACTTTACGAGGGGCTGATCGTCCTGCCCGAAGAACGCACGCTGTTTGATCGTTTCAAGACCGAAGAGCAGCAATACCTGCAACGCCAAGAGCAGGTGATGACGCTCTCCAAGGCCAACCAGTTGGACGATGCGATCAAGATCGTCAACGGTGAGATGAATCAACTGGCCGATCAGATGGCCGGCACTCTGCATGATCTGGTCATTTTGAACAAAACCAATGCCAACCTGGCCGCAAGCCTGGCGCAAAGCGTGTTCACTCAATCGCGTACCTGGGTGGTCGGCATGATCGTGCTCACGGCGCTGATTACCATTGGGTTGGCGGTGTGGCTGACCCGCAGCATCGTGCTGCCGTTGGCACAGTCACTGAAAGTCGCGCAGGGCGTCGCCAGTGGCGACCTGACCGGTGAGATCAACGTGACCGGCAATGATGAGCCGGCGCGCTTGCAGCAGGCGCTCAAGGGCATGCAGGAAAACCTGCGCGACACCATCCGGCGTATTGGCGAATCCTCGAACCAGTTGGCTTCGGCTTCCGAAGAACTCAGTTGCGTCACTGAGGACGCGACCCGTGGCCTGCACCAGCAGAACCAGGAAATCGAACAGGCCGCCACGGCGGTCAACCAGATGACAGCGGCGGTGGAAGAAGTGGCGAGCAACGCGGTGGCCACGTCGCAGGCGTCGCGCGAGTCCGACCGCATCGCCCAGCGCGGGCGTGCTCAGGTGCACCAGACAGTGGAGTCGATTGAGGCGTTGGCCACGGACGTGACCGCCAATGCCACTCAGGTCGAAGAATTGGCGCAAAAGGTCTATGGCATCAGCAAGGTGCTGGACGTGATTCGCTCGATTGCCGAACAGACTAACCTGCTGGCGCTGAATGCCGCGATCGAAGCGGCGCGGGCCGGGGATGCCGGGCGCGGTTTTGCTGTGGTGGCGGATGAGGTGCGGGCCTTGGCCCATCGCACACAACAGTCGACCCAGGAAATTGAGCTGATGATCAGCGGCATTCAGCAGGGCACCGATCAGGCCGTCAGCTCGATGCAGCAGAGCAATACCCGGGCGCGCTCCACGCTGGATATCGCCAAGTCGGCGGGCACGGCGCTGGAAGAAATTGCGTCGGCATTTACCCTGATCAACGAGCGCAACCTGGTGATTGCCAGTGCCTCGGAGCAGCAGGCGGCGGTGGCGCGGGAAGTGGATCGCAACTTGATGAATATTCGTGATCTGGCGCATCAGACGTCGACCGGCGCCAATCAGACCAGTGCGGCGAGTCAGGAGTTGTCGCGGTTGGCGGTGGATCTGAACACGATGGTGGCGCGGTTTTCGGTGTAGGGCGCAAGACCGCGGTTATTCAATCGCAGGCAAGCTGGCCCCCACATTTGACTGTGTTCACAATTCAGCATGTGGGCGCTGGCTTGCCTGCGATACGCATGGGTATCTACGCAACTCTTTGTGTTGCTTTGAGCCTGTGAGGGGTTAGGTAGATTGAGGACATATCCGTTGCTGCGGTAACGGCTGCTTAGGGTTCCGCCCTTACGGCGGGT
>NZ_JBJGXV010000031.1:0-68245 GCF_045447295.1 Pseudomonas sp. O39 | reverse complement strand
CTGGCGAGGTGCCGAGTGGTGGGGCATGAGCCTTTTGGTTACTTTTGGGCTCTTTTCAAAAGTGACCCGCCGTAAGGGCGGAACCCATGTCAGCCGTGACCCAAACAACGGATATGCACTCAGCGCCCCCCCGACAACCACAGCACTCAACCCGTAAAAAAAGATATGTAGATACCTATGGCTATCGCAGGCAACCCAGCTCCCACTGTTTGAGCCGGTTTCTACAGCGAGGTCGGCGTGACCCCGCGCACTACCAAATCACTGATAAACCCCAGCCAATCCTGCTGCGGCCCTTTAGCCGACAGGTCTTCACCGAGGAAGGAACTGAGGGTGTGGCGATTGGAGTTATAGAAGTAGCACAGCGAGGCGATCATCAAGTACACGTGCTTGAGGTCGATGTTCTGACGGAACACGCCTTGGGCCTGGCCGGCTTCTATGATCGGCCGCAATACGCCGACGGCTTCTCCCGACAGCCGGCGCATCTCGCCGGACTGCTGGGCATGCTTGCCCTGGTGCAGATTCTCGATGCTCAGGATCGCCACGAACTCGGGGTGTTTGACGTAGTAATTCCAGATAAACGCCACCAAGTCGCGCAGCGCCTGCACCGGCGCATCCAGGTTCAGCTTGAGTTTGCTTTCGGCTTTATTGAACTGCTCGTAGATGTGCTCCAGCACGCAGACAAACAGGTGTTCCTTGCTGCCGAAATAGTAATAAAGCATACGGTCGTTGGAGTCGGCCGCCTTGGAGATGGTATCGACGCGCCCACCGGAATAGCCGTCGCGGGTGAACACCTGGACCGCCGCCTGCAGAATGCGCGCACGTGTCTGGTCGGCCTGTTGGGCGCGAATACCGGTCTTCTTGATCACCATTAAAAAGCGCCTTACCGACAGTCAAGGCGCGAAATATAGCATGGGCATTTTTGCGGCCGTTCTGTGACCGACAAGTTCTGTAATAAAAACGCCATTGCGCTGGGGATTGGAATCCAGTCGGGCTATTTTGGTGCGTCTTAATAACTAGAGTAGCCATGGATGAAATACCAACCCTTCAGCCGTACCCTGATTGCCACCGCACTGGTGTTGACCGTCAGCGGTGTGCAAGCCGCTTCCCAGGCCCCGGTGGCCGGTGAAAATGGCATGGTGGTCACGGCCCAGCATTTGGCAACTCACGTGGGCGTCGATGTGCTCAAGGCCGGCGGTAACGCGGTCGATGCGGCTGTGGCCGTGGGCTACGCCCTGGCTGTGGTCTACCCGGCGGCGGGCAACCTGGGCGGCGGCGGCTTCATGACCGTGCAACTGGCGGATGGGCGCAAGACTTTCCTCGACTTCCGCGAAAAAGCCCCGCTGGCGGCGACGGCCGACATGTACCTGGACAAAGACGGCAAGGTCATCGACGGCCTGAGCGCCAAGGGCCATTTGGCGGTCGGCGTACCCGGCACGGTGTCCGGTATGGAAACGGCGCTGAGCCAATACGGCACCCTCAAGCGCGCCCAGGTGATTGCCCCGGCGATCAAGCTGGCGGAAAACGGTTTCGAACTGGAGCAGGGTGATATCGACCTGCTGCACACCGCCACCGGCGAGTTCGAAAAAGATCAGGACCTGCGCGCAATCTTCCTGCACAACGGCCAGCCGATGCAGGTCGGCCAGAAGCTGGTGCAGAAAGACCTGGCCAAGACCCTCAAGGAAATCTCCGCCAAGGGCGCCGACGGTTTCTATAAAGGCTGGGTCGCCAAGGCGTTGGTGGATTCCAGCCAGGCCGACAAAGGCATCATCACCCAGGCTGACCTCGACAAGTACAAGACCCGTGAACTGGCGCCCATCGAGTGCGACTACCGAGGCTACCACGTGGTCTCGGCACCGCCGCCGAGCTCGGGTGGCGTGGTGATCTGCCAGATCATGAACATCCTTGAAGGCTACCCGATGGCCGACCTCGGCTATCACTCGGCCCAAGGCCTGCACTACCAGATCGAAGCGATGCGCCACGCCTACGTGGACCGTAACAGCTACCTGGGCGACCCGGACTTCGTGAAGAACCCGGTCGCTCATTTGCTGGACAAGGACTACGCCGCCAAGCTGCGCGCAGCCATCGAGCCGCAGAAAGCCGGGGATTCCCAGGCGATCAAGCCGGGTGTGTCGCCCCATGAAGGCAACAACACCACGCATTACTCCATCGTCGACAAGTGGGGCAACGCCGTATCGGTGACCTACACCCTGAACGACTGGTTTGGTGCCGGCGTCATGGCGAGCAAGACCGGGGTGATCCTCAACGATGAAATGGATGACTTCACCGTCAAGGTCGGCGTACCGAACATGTACGGGCTGGTCCAGGGTGAGGCCAATGCCATCGCTCCGGGCAAGGCGCCTTTGTCGTCGATGAGCCCGACCATCGTGACCAAAGACGGCAAGGCCGTGATGGTGGTGGGTACGCCAGGAGGCAGCCGGATTATCACGGCGACCTTGCTGACCATCCTGAATGTCATCGACTACAAGATGAACATCCAGGAGGCCGTCGACGCCCCGCGTTTCCACCAGCAGTGGATGCCTGAGACCACCAACCTCGAGGCCTTCGCCGTCAGCCCGGACACCCAGAAGATCCTGGAAAGCTGGGGCCACAAGTTTGCCGGTCCACAGGACGCCAACCACTTGGCCGCGATCCTGGTGGGCGCACCGTCACTGGGTGGCAAGCCGGTAGGCAACAACCGTTTCTACGGGGCTAACGACCCGCGTCGCAACACCGGCCTGTCTTTGGGCTACTAAACGCCGTCAACTACTGCAGGAGCGAGCCAGCTTGCTCCTGCAGTAGTTGTTCGACTGCGGCGAAGGCCTGGTCGCGGCGTGCCTGCCAACCCCCACGAATCACTACCACGGGCTGCCGGTGCTGTTGCAGCCAGTCCAGGCTGCCCTGGAAAAACGCCCGGCGGTCTGCCAGTTCCGGTTGGCAACGCTGGCCGTCGGCGGTCCATTCCACATCCTCGGGCGAAAGCAGAAGGTGCAGGTCGTAATGCCGCGCCAGCAACTCGCTGTCGAGCCACGCCGGGCAGTCGCCGAACAGCGTCTGGCTCCACAGCGTATTGGTCAGCAGGTGCGTGTCGAGGATCAGCAGCCCGGGTTGCTCGGCGCGCGCGGCGTCCTCCCAGGCCAGTTGGCCCCGGGCGATGGCGGGGATATCCGCCAGGGTGGTGTCACGCTGATAGTGGTCGATGAAGTACCGCACGTATTCACCGACCATCAGCCCGCCGAAGTGTGCATGCAGTTCAGCCGCCAGCCAGCTTTTGCCGCTGGATTCAGGACCGGCCAGTACCACAACTTTCATGCGTGCAACGCCGGGTCGGCGCGCCATTCACGCCAGCCTTGCACGGCAATCACGGTGAACAGCGCGTAAAGCGCGGCCGTCAGGTACAGGCCTTTATAGAGGAACAGCCCGACGAAGATCACGTCCACCGCAATCCACAGCGGCCAGCATTGCACGCGTTTTTGCGCCATCCACATTTGTGCCACCAGGCTGAAGCCGGTGAGGGCGGCGTCAAGCCAGGGTTGGGCGGCATCGGTCCAGTGGGCCATGGCGGCGCCGAGCAGCAGGCTGAAGACTGCGCCGACGGCCAGGCTGGTCATGATCGAAGGCCAGCCGAGGCTGCTGACCTGGCGGCCTTGCTTGACGTCACCGGCGCGGGTCCATTGCCACCAGCCGTAGAGTTGCAGGGCGGCGTAGACCACCTGCAGCAGCATGTCGGAATAGAGTTTCACGTCGAAGAACACCCAGGTGTAAAGCAGCACCATCACCAGCCCGATGGGCCAGCACCAGGGGTTCTGTTTGACCGTCAACCAGACAGCGATCACCCCCAGGGCGGCGGCGAACAGTTCAAGCCCGGACATGGCGGTTCCTTGGGGAGGTGGGAGAGGGCGGGGATTGTAACTTCAAAATGTCGAAGGACCAATGTGGGAGGGGCGAGCCGCCTCCCACCTGTTGAACGGTGCTAGACCTTGAATTGGCGCAGCAGCCCATTGAGCTGTTCACTCAACTCGCGCAGATGTGCGCTCGCCACGCTGGATTGTTCCGCCGCCAGCGCTGTGCTGTGAGACAAACCGGCTGCCTGGGTGACGTTCTGGTTGATGTCTTCCACCACATGCGCCTGTTGCAAGGTCGCGCTGGCAATCGAGGCGTTCAAGCCATTGAGGTTATGTAACGCCTGGCCGATGGCAGTCAGGCTGGCACCGGCCTGGCCGGCTTGCGCGATGGTGAGTTGCGAGGCGCTATGGCTGTCGCTGATCACCTTGACGGCCGCTTCCGAGTGACCTTGCAGGCGCTCGATCATCGCCTGGATCTCTGCGGTGGATTTTTGCGTGCGCTGGGCCAACAGCCGCACTTCATCGGCCACCACGGCAAACCCACGGCCTTGCTCACCGGCGCGTGCGGCTTCGATGGCGGCGTTGAGGGCCAACAGGTTGGTCTGGTCGGCGATGGAGCGAATCACTTCGAGCACGCCGCCGATCTGCGTGCTTTCACTGGACAGCGTGCGAATCACCTCCACGGCCTGGCTGATGGTGCCGGAGAGCTGGTCGATCTGCTGCAAGCTGCCGTCGATATTCACTTGGCCCTGCTGCGCCTGGGCCTGGGCATCACGCATTTCGCTGGCGGCGTGCTCGGCGTTTTTCGCCACGTCCTGCACGCCGTACGTCACTTCATTGATCGCCGTCGCCACCAGCTCCATCTGTTGCGATTGTTGCTGGCTGCGGTCATGGGCCTGCTGGGCGTTGGTGCCCAACTCCGTGGAGGACTGCCCCAGGGCGTTGGCGCACACCTGCAGCTGGCTGACCACCTGGCGCAACTTTGCCGTAAAGCTGTTGAAGTGCTGCGAAAGCTGGGTGACTTCATCGCGCCCGTGGGTGTCGAGACTGCGGGTCAGGTCGCTTTCGCCACTGGCAATATTGGCCATCGCGTTCACGGCCGTCTGCAACGGCTGCACGATACTGCGGGCAATCAACGTGACCAGCACCGCCATCATCAGTGCAATGACCAGGCCGATCAGCGAGGTTTTCCACACCTGGCCTTTGAACTCGGCCTGCACATCATCCACGTAGACGCCGGAGCCGATAATCCAGCCCCAGGGTTCGAACAGCTGGATATAGGAGGTCTTTTCCACCGGCGCTTCAGCACCCGGTTTCGGCCAGCGGTAGTTAACGATGCCGGCGCCCTTGGCCTTGGCCAGGCTCACGAACTCGTTGAACACCGCAAAACCGTCCGGGTCGCGGATCGCCGAGAGGTTCTGGCCATCCAGCTTGGGGTTGGCCGCGTGCATGATCATCACGGGCGTCAGGTCGTTGATCCAGAAATAATCGTCGTGGTCGTAGCGCAGGCCGCGCACCGCGCTCAGGGCCTGCTTTTGCGCCGCTTCGCGGGTCAATACGCCGGTTTTCTCGAGGTTCTGGTAATAAGCCAATACACCGCTGGCCGTCTGCACCACGTGTTGTGTCTGCTGGCTTTTGGCTTGGTAGAGGTCACCATGGATCTGTTTGAGCATCAGCAACCCGAGGGTCAGCAGCATCAACACGGCGACTATCAGGATCAGCCAAAGACGGCGGCTGATCGACATGCTGCGCAAACTGTTCATCGTCCTGTCACTCCGTGCTTTTTATAATAATGGGCGCTGCATCGACATTTCCGGCTTGTCTGATAGGCTTTCGGCCTGTAATCGAAAAACCTGAGTACTCCCTGATTTTTCACGAAATTTTTGCGGCCCGATGTTGAAAATCCACACCGGGCCTTGAGTGTGCTCGTCGTCAGTGAACTATTAAAAAGACAGACAAGGCATGCCGCCGCGCATGACCTTTGGGGGAAATATGGACTTTTGGACCGCCATACAGGCATTGATTCTTGGCGTTGTGGAGGGGCTGACTGAGTTCCTGCCGATTTCCAGCACCGGGCACCAGATCATCGTTGCCGACTTGATCGGCTTCGGCGGCGAACGTTTTGAAGCGTTCAACATCATCATCCAGTTGGGCGCGATCCTGGCTGTGGTGTGGGAGTTTCGGCGCAAGATCCTCGACGTGGTGATCGGCTTGCCGACCCAGCGCAACGCGCAGCGCTTCACCGTCAACCTGATCATCGCGGTACTGCCGGCCGTGGTCTTGGGGGTGATTTTTGCCGACCTGATCAAGCACTACCTGTTCAACCCGATCACCGTGGCCACCGCCCTGGTGGTGGGTGGCGTGATCATGTTGTGGGCCGAGCGCCGCCAACATGCGGTCCACGCTGAAACAGTGGACGAAATCACCTGGAAAGACGCACTCAAAGTCGGCGTTGCTCAATGCCTGGCGATGATTCCGGGCACCTCGCGCTCCGGCGCCACCATCATTGGCGGCTTGCTGTTCGGTCTGTCGCGCAAAACCGCTACCGAATTCTCGTTCTTCCTGGCCATGCCAACCATGGTCGGTGCGGCGGTGTACTCGGGCTACAAGTACCGTCATCTGTTCCAGCCCGATGATTTGCCGGTGTTTGCCATCGGTTTTGTCACTTCATTCATCTTCGCGATGATTGCGGTCAAGGCCTTGCTCAAGTTTATTGCCAGCCACAGCTATGCGGCCTTTGCCTGGTATCGGATCGCGTTCGGCCTGGTGATCCTGGCGACCTGGCAGTTTGGCTGGATCGACTGGACGGCGGTCAAGCCATGAACATTCAGCACCCGCGCCTGAAGGCGCTGATCTTTGTGTTGTTGTGCGCCGCGCCGCTGATTGGGGCGGCGTTGGTGTGGTATCGCGGCGAGACGGTGATTCCGCTGGCGGCCTACGGCGTCGTCAGTGTGGTGGCGTTTTTTCTGTACTGGGGTGACAAGCGCAAGGCGCAATCGGAGGGCCCGCGCGTTCGGGAAAATATCCTGCACGCCGTGGAGCTCGCGGGCGGATGGCCGGGGGCGCTGATTGCCCAGCAGGTGTTTCGCCACAAAACGCGCAAGGTGTCTTACCAGGTGCTGTTCTGGGTGATTGTGTTGCTGCACGAGGTGTTCTGGCTCGATCAGCTATTCCTGGGCGGCACGTTGCTGGCGGTTTTATAGGGTAGAGGCGCTTGGGATATACCCTACAAGCCTGCGGGAAGCGCCTCACTCAATCGACCATATGAATGGGCGATACACCGGCGTTATGCTCAAAGCACTGAACGCAGTGGGGTAATACGGATGTCTTTATCGGATTCATTGCTACGCCATTCTGCTACCGAACTTGGCGCATTGATTCAACAGCGCAAGCTCTCATCTACTGCCATTGTCTCCGCCTACCTCGCACGTATCGAGGCGCTCAACCCTTCGGTTAACGCCTTGGTTCAAGTGTGTGCCGAGGCGGCGCTGGCCAGTGCGTGGGCGGCGGATCATGCAGTCGCCAACGGTGATTATTGGGGCGCGTTACACGGCGTTCCCTTTACGGTCAAAGATGTTATCGACACGCGCGGCGTGGTGTCGGCGGTGGGTTTGACTGAGCGGGCTCACTACCTGCCGGAACAGGACGCCGTGGTGGTGACGCGCATGAAAGCCGCCGGCGGCATTTTGCTTGGCAAAAGCAACTGCCCGCCGGGTGGCGGCGGCGGTGTCACCCACAATCCTGTCTACGGCGCCACGCGCAACCCGCATGCGCTTGCCTATAGCCCCGGAGGCAGCAGTGGTGGCGAAGCGGCGGCGATTGCTGCTGGGCTTTCACCGTTGGGGCTGGGCAGCGACTCCGGTGGCAGCTTGCGCGTCCCCGCACATTTTTGTGGTGTCTGTACGTTGAAACCCACCAGCGGCCGTGTGCCTAACACCGGTGTCTTTGATCACCCGGGCGGGTTGAGTGACTATCGCAGTCAGATTGGCCCGATGGCCCGGCATGTCGAAGACCTGGCCCTGGTGCTGCAGGTCATTGCCGGTGAAGATGGGCGCGATGCCGGGGTGATTCCGATGCCGTTGCGCGGTATGCAGACTCAAACGCTGAAGGGTTTGCGAGTCGCCTGGTACAGCGATGGCGGCATTGAGTCCGTCGACGCAATCACGCAAGAGACACTGCAGGTAGTGGCCGCTCTGTTGGAACGTGCAGGCGCCTTGATCCGTCCGGCCTTTCCATCGGCGTTGAGCAATGCCCGCGACATTACCGAACGCTACTGGGCAATGAGTAAAGGCACCGGCGCGCAGTCGATACAGTTG
Source organism: Pseudomonas sp. O39 (assembly GCF_045447295.1). NCBI lineage: Bacteria > Pseudomonadati > Pseudomonadota > Gammaproteobacteria > Pseudomonadales > Pseudomonadaceae > Pseudomonas > Pseudomonas sp. O39. The sequence continues at coordinate 60,087 of NZ_JBJGXV010000031.1, read as the reverse complement.
CTTTCAGATTGGGATCAGTTTCGCACGGCCATGCTGGGGTTCATGGCCGACTACGACCTTATCCTGTGCCCTGTCGACGCGGCGCCGGCAACCCGCCTGGGAGAGACTCGGCCAGGGCTGTTCAGTCACACGTTGCCTTACAGCCTGGCGGGTTGGCCTTGTGTGGTGGTGCGCGGCGGAACTGATCACGCCGGTTTGCCGGTTGGCGTGCAGATTGTCGCGCGACCCTGGCACGAGCATGTCGCGTTGGCGGCGGCAGCGGCCATTGAGCGCGCGCTGCCGTTCCCGCTTTGAGCGGTCACTCCAGCTTGAGTCCCACTTGCGTGCGCTTGGGCAGCTTGCTCACCACTAACTGGTGCGAGCGTTGCAACAGGCCACGCAGTTCCTCGGCGTTCAGCGGGTAGGGCGTGTTCATGATGATCCATTGCGCCCGTGCCAGGTACGGCGCCGGGTGGATGCCGGGGCGGTCCACATGGCCCAGGAACAGTTCTTTGTCGACCTTGAACGCCAATGAATCGCCCCGCAGGTGCTGCACGGCGAACATCTTGTTGCCGGCGATGGAAAACACCCGCACGCCGCCCCATTTGTAGTCTTCCCGCGCGCCGGGCAGGCTCAGGCAGAAGGTGGCGACTTGTTCTTCGGTCATTTTCATAGCAAACGGTCTCCGCAACCCTTGAAGGCTTCTTCCAGGTAGTCGATCCAGGCTCGGATGGCCGGCAGTACGCCACGCCGGTGCGGGTAGACCGCCTGCAGCCAGCCGCCGGGTGACGACCACTGCGGCAACAACTGCACCAATTGACCGCTGGCCAATTCCTCTTCGCAATACATCATTGGCAGCACGGTAAAGCCCAGGCTCTTCAAGGCGCAGGCTTTGCGCACGATGAAATCGTCGATGCCCAGGCGGGCTTCCAGCGCCAGGTCTTCGCTATTGCCTTGCGGGTCGATCAGGCGCAGGTGCACCAGGCGGTCAGCTTCAAGTGCGCCGAGCACCGGCAGTTGCTTGAGGTCTTCGAGGCTGTTGATTTGCCGCCCCTGGATGAATTCAGGGCTGGCGACGAGGATAGTCTGGGCCTGGCGCAGGCGCTTGGTCACCAGCAGCGGGTCTTCATCGCCTAACTCGCGCACGCGCAGGGCGACGTCGATGCCTTCGGCCACCAGGTCGACACGGCGGTTAACCAGGGTCATTTCCAGTTGTACAAGCGGGTGAGCGGCAAGGAAACCGGCGACCATGTCCGGCAGCATGTGCTGGGCCATGCCCACCGGGCAACTGACCCGTAAGCGCCCGCGCGGTTCGCTGGACATGCTCGCCACGGCTTCGTCGGCCATTTCCGCCTCCAGCAGCATGGCCTGGCAATGGCGCAGGTAGCGCTCGCCGACGGCGGTGAGGGTCAATTGGCGAGTGGTGCGCTGCAAGAGGCGTGCACCAAGGCGTTCTTCCAGCTCGGCAATCCGCCGCGACAACCGTGACTTGGGAATCCCGAGCAGCCGCCCGGCGGCCGCAAAGCCGCCGGCTTCGACGACTTTGGCAAAATAGTAGAGGTCGTTGAGGTCTTGCATGGTCAACCTGTTGTCCTGTCAGTGGGACGAACTATCCGCGTCTGACGAGGGCAAATCCACTACAAAAAAGCCAGCGCCTTGTGGACGCTGGCTATGACAGGCATGCAAGGCTCAGAACTGCAAGCCGGCCACAGGCTTATTCGCTTGCCCTGAACACCGTGAGCAACAGGGCGAGCCCGGCAAACGCCGCACCGGTGAGTGCCTGGCCCTGCCAGCCGTAGAGTTGCGAGGCGAAAGCACCGGCTGCGGAACCCAAGGCGCCACCGATAAAATAAACCACCATGAACACCGTGTTGAGTCGGCTGGTGGCTGACGGCTCCAGTGCCAATACGCGGGTCTGGTTAGCCAGTTGGTTGGTCCGGTTTCCCAGGTCGAGAAACGTCGCCGCGATCAGGATCGGCCACCACCAGCCTTGGGGCCCCAGGGTGTAAATCAGGATAAACGCCACGAGCACCGTGGTGATGCCGACGCGCTCCAGCAGACGGCCATGGCGGCGGGTTTGTTGGCCGATGGTCGAGGCGCAGAGAATGCCGACGATAGCTGATAGGCCCAGCAGCCCAGCCTGCGCGCTGGAAAACCCATACGGCGGCAAGGCCAGCAGCGCGGCCATAGAGCCCCAAAACACATTCAATGCGCCAAATACCAGGGCGCCCTTGATCGCCGATTGGCGCAGGGTCGGGTATTGCCTGGCCAGGCCCCACAGGGATTTGAGCAAGGCGCCATACGCAAGTTTGCTGGTGGAAATCGACACGGGCATGCGCGTCAGGATCGCCAGGAACAGCACCACATCCAATGCCGCCGCCATCGCGAACATGCCGCGCCAGCCCAGCCAGCCGCTGACCACACCGCTGACGGTCCTGGCCAGCAAACCACCCGCGGACAGGCCGCTGACCATCAGGCCCAGCACCGCGCCTTTCTGCTCGGGCGCGCTCAGGTCCGAGGCGGCGGGAATGATCACCTGCGCGCTGATGCCCGACAGCCCCAACAGCAAGCTCGCTATCAGCAGCCAGGCATAAGACGGCGCCGTGGCCGAGGCCAGCAGGCTGATGAAGTTGATGCACAGCACCGCCAGGATCAAGGTGCGCCGGCTGATGCGATCGCCCAGCGGTACAAACAGCAGCAGGCCGCAGGCGTAACCGATTTGCGTGAGCATGGCTATCTGCCCAACATGCGCGGTGGACACCTCGAAGGTGTTGGCAATCAGCGGCAGCATGGCCTGGTTGTAGTAGATCGTGGCGACCGAAAACCCGCAGCAAATGGCGAGAAGAAGGGTCAGCCCTTTGGTCAGGGTGGGGGAGTGTGCGTGCATGGCGTGCCCGGTGGCTGTCGAATCTGCGGCGAGAATGAAGTGAAGCGCGCGTTAAATCCAGCGTGGTAGAGGAGTGGACAGCGACGGTGTGGGATTGGGTTTTTGCTGAATTTGGATTGTCCTGCTGGCAGGACAAACAATCGCATTTCAGCCCTCTAATCGAACATTGGGTTCATGTGTAGCATCAACCTCACTCGGTCGCCTCGTCGCGATCCTCACTTGGAGATCCCACATGAAACTGTTGCATATCGATTCCAGCATCCTCGGCGACAACTCGGCTTCCCGTCAGCTCAGCGCTGGTGTGGTCAAGGCCTGGCAAGCGGCTGAGCCGGGTGTGGAAGTGACTTACCGCGACCTGGCCAGCGAAGGCATCAGCCACTTTTCCGGCGTGACCCTCGGCGCACTGGGCACCGCTGCCGAGTTGCGTGACGCCGTACAAAAGCACGAAGCCGAGCTGAGCGCTTCGTCGCTGGCTGAATTCATCGCTGCCGACGCTGTGGTGATTGGCGCGCCGATGTACAACTTTTCGGTGCCTTCGCAGCTCAAGGCCTGGATCGACCGCATCGCGGTGGCCGGCCAGACGTTCCGTTATACCGAAGCTGGCCCTGAAGGCCTGTGCGGTGGCAAGAAACTGATCATTGTGTCCACAGCAGGTGGCCTGCACGCCGGTCAGGCGAGCAATGTCGGCCACGAAGACTACTTGAAGCTGGTGTTTGGCTTCCTCGGTATCACTGACATTGAGTTTGTCCGCGCCCAAGGCCTGGCCTACGGTGAGGAAGTGCGCAGCAAAGCACTGAGCGACGCTAACGTCGTCATCAACGAACAATTGTTCGCCGCCGCGTAAGGCTTGTGTAAATTTCGCCTTTGCTCGGTTCCAATCTGAGCCCAGGCGCCTAAACTCTGTATTCTGATCGCCTCAAACGATCGGAGTACGGAGTTTTTTCGTTTACCCGCTGTCACTACTTTGGCCCAGGTTATGCAGGTATGGGTTTATCACCCGGTGCGAGTGCCTTGAACCATGGACTTTTCAAATCGATATGCCGCGGGTGTTGATCGTGGTCGCGCAGCAAAGGTGGACATCCCCATGATGCGTCTTTGTGCCGTTTTGGTTCTTTCCCTGCTCGGTAGCCTGATTTCAGTGCACGCCGCGCCAGCACCGCACCCGCATTGGAGTGTGGGCTTCCACCGCATGAGTTTTCTCGACCCGCTGGATCAGCAGCCGATGAAAGCCATCGCGTTCTATCCGTCTACCGACGATGACCACAGCACGCAGATGGGGCCTTATCACGTCGCCGCCACGGAAGACTCCAAGGTCGCCATTGGCCGTTTCCCCATGCTGATGTTGTCCCACGGCAACACAGGCACACCGCTGGCGCTGCATGACCTGGCCACCTCGCTGGCGCGCAAAGGCTTTGTGGTGGTGGCTGTTTTGCACCCTGGCGACAACTACAAGGACCACAGCCGACTGGGCACGGTGAGCAACCTGTATGGGCGGCCGATCCAGATTTCCGCAGCGATCACGGCCACCCTCGGCGACCCGATGCTGTCGCCTTTCGTGAACGTTGATCAGGTAGGTGTTATCGGTTATTCGGCCGGCGGCGAAACTGCATTGATCCTCGCGGGTGCCAAGCCGGATTTTGACCGTCTGCGTCGCTATTGCCACGAACGCCCCGAAGACCGCGACGCCTGCACCACCAACGGCGAGTTAGTGGTCGACCGCGATGATTTGCAGCCGCAGGCCGATCCACGAATCCACGCCTTGATGCTGATGGCACCGTTGAGCCTGATGTTTGGCCGCCATACCCTGGCCGACGTGCATGTGCCGGTGCTGCTCTACAGTGGCGATGGCGACAAGTTGGTGGCGGTGGACAAGAATGCCGCCGCCCTGGCCCGCAAACTGCCGCAGCCGCCGGATTTCAAACTGTTGGCCGGAGCAGGGCACTTCGTGTTCATGGCGCCGTGTGACAGCGATCAATTGGCGACAATGCCGGCCATCTGTACAGATGCCGACGGTGTAGACCGCGAAGGCATCCACCGCGACCTTATTTCAGAGGCGGGGCGCTTCTTCGTCCACACCCTGGGGCAATCGACCCGCGCCGGTTTGCAGACGGCTGATCAGTAAGCTCGACGCTTGAGCAGTACGGTCAGGCCCAGCGCTGTGACGGACAATAGCGCCGCGCAAAAGAAGATCCAGCCGTAGCCGAGGTTCAGCGCTACGGCGCCCATCAATGGCCCGGCGATCGCCAGGGCCAAATCAAAAAACACGGCATAGGCACTCAACCCGGCGCCACGGCTGCTGTTGGGCACCTGTTTGATGGCTTCCACGCCCAGCGCCGGGTAGACCAGCGACAAGCCGAAACCGGTCAGGCCGGCACCGATCAGGGCGACGCCTGTGGAGGGCGCCAGCCACAGCAGGGTCAGGCCCATGGTTTCGATGGTCATGCAGGCAATCGCCGCCGTAAATCCACCAAAGCGGCTGATGGCCGAGATAAACACCAGGCGCGAAAGGATAAAACACACGCCAAACACTGTGAGGCAGTACGCCGCGCCGGCCCAGCCGCGATTGAGGTAATACAGGGTGATAAAGGTGGTCAGCGTGCCGTAGCCGATTGAGGCCAGGCACAGGCTGGCGCCAAACGGGGCGATGCGCCCGAACACCGCCCAGAATGGCAGCCGCTCGCCGCGCACCACCGGCACCGACGGTTTATTGCGGATCAGCACCAGGCCCACTGCCGCCAATACTGACAGGGCGATTCCGAGGCTGGTGTAGCCGTAGTCCGCCACCATCACCACGCCCAGCGGCGCGCCAATCGCAATGGCGCCGTAGGACGCGATGCCATTCCAGGAAATCGAGCGTGCTGTGTGTTCGACGCCTACCGCACCCATGCACCAACTGATGGTGCCCACGCCGATCAGGCCCTGGGCTACGCCGAGCAGCAACCGGGCGACGATCAGAATGCCCAGGCTCAAGGCAGGCACGCTCTCAAGTAATGTCGCGAAAAACGTCAGCACGCCGCTGGCCAGGATGCCCGACAGGCCCAGCACAATCGCGCGTTTGGTGCCGACGTTGTCCGACATCCGCCCGGCCATTGGACGGCTGAGCAGGGTCGCCAGGTATTGCGAGCCGATGGTAAGCCCGGCCACTACGGCGCTGAAGCCCAATTGCTCATGCACATAGCCCGGGATGACCGCGATCGGCAGGCCGATGCAGAGAAAGGCGATGAAGGTGTAGAAGACGATGGAGACAATCTGCCGGGTGATCGACAGGGACGTGGGGGCGGCGGCAGGCATGGTCACTCGTTCGCGGGCGGGCGGTGACGGCATGATGGCAAGGGCTTGGGGGAAAAGGAAGCAGGCTAACTAGTTTGTTTGATTCGCAGGGGAGTGTGCCCGGTCGGCTTTTTTGTGGCGAGCAGGCTTGCCCTGCGTTGGGCCGCGCAGCAGCCCCCATAAAAAACACCGCGTTCTGCCTGGCAGAACGCGGTGTCTGGTTTTAGGGCCGCTTCGCAACCCAACGCGGGGCAAGCCCGCTTGCCACAATGGCGCTTAAGTGACTTAGAACACCACGCCTTGGCTACGCAGGTAGTCGTCGTAGGTGCCGCTAAAGTCGATCACGCCGCTTGGGCTCAACTCGATGATGCGGGTGGCCAGGGACGATACGAACTCACGGTCGTGGCTGACGAAGATCAACGTGCCCGGGTAGTTTTCCAGCGCCAGGTTCAGCGCTTCGATGGATTCCATGTCCAAGTGGTTGGTCGGTTCGTCCATGATCAGCACGTTCGGCTTTTGCAGGATCAGCTTGCCGAACAGCATGCGACCTTGCTCACCACCGGAAATCACCTTGACCGACTTGAGGATCTCATCGTTGGAGAACAGCATGCGGCCCAGGGTGCCACGGATCACTTGCTCGCCTTGGGTCCATTGGCCCATCCAGTCGAACAGGCTCATGTCGTCTTCAAAGTCCGAAGCGTGGTCTTGGGCGTAATAGCCCAATTCTGCGGCGTCGGTCCACTTGATGCTACCCGCATCCGGCGTCAGTTCGTTGACCAGGGTGCGCAGCAGGGTGGTCTTGCCGATACCGTTCGGGCCGATGATCGCCACGCGCTCGCCGGCTTCGACCTGGAAGCTGAAGTCCTTGAACAGCGGCTTGCCGTCGAAGCCTTTGGCCATACGATCGACGATGACCGCCTGGCGGTGCAGTTTCTTGGTTTGTTCGAAACGGATGAACGGGCTCACACGGCTCGAAGGCTTGACCTCGGCCAGTTGGATCTTGTCGATCGCCTTGGCGCGGGAAGTGGCCTGCTTGGCTTTCGAGGCGTTGGCCGAGAAGCGGCTGACGAACGATTGCAGTTCGGAGATCTGCGCTTTCTTCTTGGCGTTGTCCGACAGCAGTTGCTCGCGGGACTGGGTCGCCACGGTCATGTACTCGTCGTAGTTGCCCGGGAACAGGCGCAGCTCGCCGTAGTCCAGGTCAGCCATGTGGGTGCACACGCTGTTCAGGAAGTGACGGTCGTGAGAGATGATGATCATCAGGCTGGAGCGCTGGGTCAGGATGTTTTCCAGCCAGCGGATGGTGTTGATGTCCAGGTGGTTGGTCGGTTCGTCGAGCAACAGCACTTCAGGGTCGGAGAACAACGCCTGGGCCAGCAATACGCGCAGTTTCCAGCCTGGCGACACTTCGCTCATCGGGCCGAAGTGTTGTTCCAGGGGAATACCCAGGCCCAGCAGCAGCTCACCGGCACGGGATTCGGCGGTGTAGCCGTCCATCTCGGCGAATTCGGTTTCCAGCTCGGCCACGGCCATGCCGTCGTCTTCGCTCATTTCCGGCAGCGAGTAGATGCGGTCGCGCTCGGCCTTGACCTTCCACAGTTCCTCGTGACCCATGATCACGGTGTCGAGTACGGTGAATTCTTCGTAGGCGAACTGGTCCTGGCGCAGTTTACCCAGGCGTACGTTCGGCTCCAGCATGACCTGGCCGCCGGACGGATCGAGGTCGCCGCCGAGGATTTTCATGAAGGTCGACTTGCCGCAACCGTTGGCACCGATCAAACCATAACGGTTGCCGGCGCCGAACTTGACCGAGACGTTCTCGAAGAGCGGCTTGGCGCCGAACTGCATGGTGATGTTAGCTGTGGAGATCAATTACTTTACCTATCAATAGCTTAGGGTGCGCTTATTTGAGCTGGGACCAATTTGGGACCAATCTGGAGCTTTTCCATTTCGCTCCAGTCCGAGCTTGAGTTGATCCAACGCGCATAAGTCGAGAGCAGCATCTGCACACTATGGCCGAGCTGCTGGGAGATGAAGGCGGGGTTCATGCCAGACATAATGCATATTGTCGCATAGGTGTGACGACAGTTGTATGGCGGCCGACGACGGATATTCAGAGCTTTCAGAGTCGGAATCCACTGCTTGTGCAGGTCAGATGTCTGTTTCACGTACTCCGAGTTCTTTGATGGCGGGAAAATGAAGGGCGTTTCCAGCACTTTCCCTTTGCCTTTTTTCCGACGCTCCGCGTACGCCCTGGCAAATTGCAGGGCGTGCATGGCCCGGTCGTTCAACAAAACGAATCGATCTCCGCCGGTTTTCGTACGCTCCACCACTTCCCCCAAGGCGATCCCGCGACACACGTGGGCCGTCCTCTTCTCTTCGTCAACCGCATCCCAGCGCATCGCCAGGGCTTCGGATAGGCGCATTCCCGTAAAAAACACAAATTCAAAAAATGCCGCATAGATCGTGCTCGGCCAGTGACTGTGCTCGTACATTTTGGCGATGATCTGGTTCGCCTCGTCCAGAGTGAACGGGTCGATTTCCTTCTTACTGCGCTTGGGCAGTTCCAGGATCGCCGCCGGGTTCTTTGGGATCAACTCCTCAGACACAGCGGAGTTCAGTATTGTCGACAGCTTCGAGATCGCGTTGCGCTTCACCCCTGGCGACTTCCACTCCCTGGAAGCCATAACCCGGCGGAGCAGCGTGGTGGTGATCAGGTCGATCCGCACCAGAGCCAGCCCAGGCATCCAGTACCTGTTTAGCGCTCCCTTGTAGTTCCCCTTCGTGCCGGCCACTACCTCACGGCTATCCAGTCAGAGCTGAGCGTACTCGCCGAAGTTGATCTTCCCGCCTGCGACGTTGCTGGAGCTGGGGAATAGCTCGGCGTACTTGTCGTCGTCGAGCAACCCCAGCTTGATCAGCCCCTTTACCTGATCAACAACCTGTGAGGCTGATTTGATTCCTTTCTGTGTCGCGGGATAGGGGAGCGTTTCACTGCGCCGGCTGCCGTTCCACATAAATCGGATGCGGATCGATCCGTGGTGGAGGTCCATTCCTGCGGGCAGACCCACTGACTTTCGAGCCATTCGTAATATCTCCTGATGCTGTAGATGATCCTGCTGCCATGCTTATTCCAGACGCCAAGAGGTATCTGGTTCCTGGCGCGCTTCGAGCGCAGCGCCGCGATAGTGGTGCCGAGGATTTCGGCCATTTGCGCCTCGGGAACCTTGTCACCGGTGACGCCATCGCTGAGTTGTTCTGCCGCTGACATATCTACCTCCCGCCGGCCGCAGTGGGCCGCGCTGTCTTGATGATGTGAACGATGAAACCGAAGGTGATCAGCAGCCAGGCGCAGGTGCCGGCGAAGGCGTAGAGGATGTCGGCTGTTTCGCCGTCTTCCAGAAGGCAAGGGGCGATCCAGAAGAACCAGCAGCCGCTGCCGACCAGGTACAGCAAAGCGCTCAGCAGGATCAGGGTGAGTTTGATTGCGAACATGTGGTGTCCTTGCCGCGCTGGGCGGCAGAAGGTGGGTTGGGCGGGGAGAAGGCCTTTGGCTTTTGCTTCGTCCCAGCATTGCTGCCGGAACTGTCGCGCTGATTCCAGTGCCTGCTGCTTATTGGATGCCTTCCAGGTGGGGCCGGTTTGCACGAACTTACCGCGCAGCTTTCCGCACCAGTGATTGACGAAGTTGCCGTTTTCGATCTGGCTGATGATTCCCGCGGTGGCTTTCGGCGCTGTCGCGTAATCGACCAGTTTTTGTTCGTACGTTAATTCGGGCATAGGAATACCTCGCCCGCCGCTTACCGGCAGGCATTTGGTTAGGGGTTGAGAGTTTTTAATGTATGAGGTGAGTCTGCGCTGAGCATCCTATGGGGAGGTGTGTAGGCGGATCGAAAAGGTTCGAGAAACGCACTAGCTCATTTGAGTTTTAGTTTGCCTCGCAGGGCGTTGGGCTTTGATATAAGCTTCACAGCTAAATCAACTGAACTGGTTCTGGTGGGATATGGCTGAGCTGAGTTTTACTCAAGTAGTCGCAGCAACGTTTCTTGGTAGTGGTGTTGGTACGTCATTGTTTATGTTTTTTTTGCAGTCCAATAAAGAGTATAAAGCTCTTCTCCGCTCAAAGCTTGAAAGTGTTTATGCGGATTTTGATAAGTTTTCAAATGCTCATAGAACGTTGATCTCTACGTTTAGAGACTATGCGGAAAAACGTATCGATCTGAAGGGTTTTATGACCAACATTCAGAGATACCAATCTCAACTCGGTGATCCAGTAAAGCATAGGATAGAAGCTGTATCTGCTATCTATTTTCCGAAAGTTACGATGTCGTACAAATCGTACCTGACTGCGAGAGATAAAAGTGATGCGGTGATTACTCCTCTTTTAACAGATGTAAGCTTACTTGCTAAGCTGCCACCCGATACGCTAGAACAACTTATCCAAGTCGGCTCGTATCAAAAAGATATGGAGATCCAGACTAGAAAGTCCATTCTTTCATGTGCCGACGACATAAACAGAAATTTCGTATATGTTTTTTTGAATCGAGTAAAGGGGAGGTTTTGAAATCTATCCCCATCTAGCTAGTTTGATTTTTTAGGCGTGACGATGCCTTGCCGCTATAGCGGCTGACTTTGAAGGGGGAGGGGTTACAGGTTTTGCGGGTGGAGTACGGATGTACTCCTATCGGGATTTTGCGTTCAGGCCGATCACGTCAGAAAGTCGCACCAGTGGTTCGACGCGGTAAAACCCAGGCTCAGACTGCACCTGGTTAATATCACCGTCTACCCAGGGCTTTTTCCTATAGCCGGGCACTGCCTTCATTGCCTCGGACGGAAAGCACTGACGCCCGACCACCTCCAGCGATGCCACCGCTACCCGCGCGGGCTGCTCGGTGTAGAGCGGGATTGAGTAGCCATTCACGGCGGCTGTTGGCGCGCCGCCGATTTTCAGGCTGTGCTGTGTGACTTCGTTGGAAATGGTCGCGTGCATTTCCGGCGAGCGCGGGTCCATCCACGCCACCGGCTCGCCCTGGGCTCGGCGGCTGGCTTGCAGCCTTGGCTGCACTCTCGGCTTGTAGTCATTCACGGCCCGGCATGCAGGGTGATGGCCTGCCACGGTTTCAGGTTTCGCATCCAGCAGGGCGCGCAGCTCGCCTGCCCAGGAAAAGCTATCGGTCAGTTCAAGCATCGCAAGCTCCAGCAGCTCACGCGGCACGCCGTTAATCGTTTGGCCGGTCATGGCAATTCGTCTCCGACTATCATCTCGCAGGGGCCCAGACGTACAGCAGCGAGTTCAGCCCGCAAATCATCTATCTGCTGATCCGCTGTGGTTAGGCGCTGTTGCAGGGCATCACGCTCGGCGGCCACGCGATCGAAGTCGTCTTCGATGACGAAATACCGACGATCACGATCACGGACTATCTCGAACTCAGCAGGGGAGCAAGGCCTTGCTTGAGCTTCTCCGCCGTAGACGCCGATGTACCACTTCTTCACTTCGCTCATACGGCTTCCCTCGTTACGAGGTCATGGGCATTAACAACCGTCATGCCGAGGCGTTCGGCGATCAGGACTTCCAGGCAGGCACCCTTTGAATGCTCCCAGCCGGGCAGGGTGGCCACGGTGTCGCAATCCATCAGGGCAGCAATGTCGCGGCGCATGCAGTCGTTCCAGGTGCCGCCGTCTGGGTTGATCTCGGCGGGATTGGTGACGGTGTGGCCGCCGGCGCGCAGGTTGGTGGTCATGGCGTGGAAGGCGGCGAAGTTGAGGCCGGGCAGGACAGTCATGGGGCCGCTGAGGTAGATGCGCTTCATGCTGCCACCTGCTGCTGTTCCTGGCCCAGCGCCGCCTGGACTGCCTCGACCACTCGGCGAAGGTAAGTGAATTTGTGGTTCTCTTCGACCGCATTGCCGTCGAGCGGGTAATGCCATTCTTCGCCGAACAGCTCAGTCAGTAGCGCACTTTGATGCCAGCACTCGCTCGGGCTCTCAATGCTGCGCAACACATCTATGTCATGCCAAAGCTCACGGGCTTCATCTTTGCTCAGCTCGCCCAGTTCCCACTCATGGCGGCCTGTACGTTGCCGGCGGCGCTGCAGGATGCACTTCTGGGCCAGGGCGTGCAGAGCGTTGCCGCTGAACACTGTGGAGCTGATGCCGCGATCCAAGCAACTTAGGATGTAGTCCCAGCCGCAGTCGGCGACGAACTCGGCGACGGTGCGCGGGCGCATCCCACCCCAGTAGGTGTTCCAGCTGTTGTCCCAGCAGTTGATGGTAATCTTGCCCTGGGCGGTCTGGTAGTTTGGGTTCGAGTCAATCGGGCAGTCGCGCCGGCCGAAGTCCTCGAGGAACACGGTGATCGGATCGAGTCGCGGCGCGCCGGTGATGACGAGCTTCGTGACTGTCGAGCGCTCAACCTGCAGCGAATCTGCCGTATTGTTTTCTGTGGGCATGGGAGTACCTCGACGGTATATTGTGCGGATATTAATGTTGGAGATTAAAATGCGGCTTTTTCACTACACGGATGTCAATGCCGTCAAGTCTATTATTGAAAATGGAAAAATGTGGCTGACAGATTCTCGATTTCTGAATGACTCTCAAGAAATGCATGATGGGGTAGAAAGAATAATTAATTCTTTAGAACATCAAAAGAAACACTTCTCTCATAGGCATGAATGTTTAGAGCTTGCTGCTGGATACTTAGCGCAGGATCTCGGGCTGGGGCCATATTTTAAGTCTGAAAGACGTCCCGTGTACGTTTGCTCATTCAGCGAACAATGCGATTTATTGAGTCAGTGGAGAGCTTATGGGAGCTATGCCGTTGAATTTGAATCGGATGATATTCCTCTACATCTAAAATCTTGCGTATATGATGTTGACGAAAAAAATACGCAGGCATCATATGGAGCTTTGGATGCCCTGGAAGTCGTTGCAAATGAGATGAAAGACGACGGACTTTGTGGTGCTCCAAGTTTTGAAGCAGTTGCAAATCTTGTGTCACTAGCTGCAACATTCAAAGATTCCAGCTTTTCAGAAGAGCGCGAGGTCCGCCTAGTACTTGGTCACGATAAGGACCCGATGTTCAATCAACGGCTTAAAGTTTTGTTTAGGGCTAAAGGGAATAATTTGATTCCGTATGTCGAGCAAGAGATCCCCGTCAAAGCGATAAAGGCAATACATGTCGGGCCTATGCGCGACCAGGAGCTTGCGTATATCTCAATGAGCGCCTTCGTCCAAAGTCAGTCTCTAAGTAGTAGTATTTACGCTGAAAGTAAGCAGCATTGCGTCAAAGTCATTAAGTCTGCGATACCATACAGGGCACCTTAACCGGGTAAGCCCGGGCGGTAGAGTTGTGGTGTTACGCGGCCCGGGCTTGACGTTCTTCGGCGCGCCATGGATCGTTGGCGCGTGCCAGCGCTGCCATCGGCGGCGGGCTGACACTATTGCCGCACATGTGCACCTGCTGGGTCTTGGTGAACGGCTGACCGTCGGCGCCGTGGGTGATGATGTAGTCGGCGGGGAAGCCCTGGGCCTTGTACAGCTCGGCCGGTTTCAGCATCCGTAGGCGGATATCGACGATTACGTAGGGCGTGCCCTTGACCATCACGGTGACCATGGCCAGGCGGTCCTTAGTGGTGATCGTCGGCGCCGGCGAGTCGCAAGCGCTGATGTTCTCGGTGCCGTAGTAGCTGATCAGGAAGGCGGCGACGCGCAGGGCACCGGCTTCGTGTTCAGGCGACAGGGTGAGCGAAACAAGCGAACTCTTGCCACCGCCGCCGGCTGTGATGGTCGGCGCCGGTTCTTCCAGGCCCTGGCCAATGCTGCCGCCGAATGCCCGTTCCATGAATGCACTGACTAACCCGTGGTGCTGGCCGCCGGCGCTGACGGTGTGCAGCGGGTCATTCAAGTCGCGTGCATCGCAGTTGCCCCGCAGGTGCACCAGGTTCGCCACGGCCAGTTGCTGCTGGCTGCCGGTGTTGGTCACCGTGGTCATGGGTTCGTGCATGCCCTTGGCGTGCGTGGTGTTGAATCCGCCGTTCGCCTGGATCATCACCGCCGTGCTGACGGACTGCCCGCCGCCGCTTGCAGTGACGGTGCCCACCGGCCCGCAGATGTCATTGACCCCGTGGGAGCGGCGTTTGTTTGCGCCAGAACCTTCGCCGTGCCCGGCCTGGACGATGCAGGCCGAAGCCAGTGCGTGCTTGACTCCCCCGGCTACAACCGTCCCCAGCGGCTGATCCAGGCCCGGCACCCTTGGCTCTTGTCCTGCGCGCTCGCCGTACCCCGACTGAATCAGCGTTGGGCTGATCAGCGTCAGCTTACCGCGATTCGCGCACGTCACCGTGGGCAGAGGGTCGAGCGGGTCATTGATTCGGTCGCTACCCTGGTGCGTTGCCGGTGCGATGATTGGGCTGACCACGCTGAACGCGCCGCCCTTCGGATAGGAGGTGACGGTGCGCAGCGGCTCGTCGGCCGATTGCACAGTCTCGCCTGACCAGTTGGCAATCGGCACAATGAACGGCGCCGCGCTATCGATGACGAACTTCTTCATGCCCTTGGCAACACGGCGGAGGGTGGCCGGGGCCAGGTCTTTCTTACGGCCGAAGATGCTTTTGCCCAGGTCGGTGAAGTCGATGCATTCAGCAGCGGTTTTCCACTTTTGCTGGCCCCTGGCGGGGTTCTTGGCGTGAGTCGCTTCCGGCCACACAATCGGCTGGCCGTCGCACCGGGCGATCATGAACAAACGTTCCCGGCTGGTCGGCGCGCCGAAGTCGCAGGCCTTGATGACTTTCCATTCAACGACGTAGCCCATGCCTTCCAGCAGGGCCACGAATCGGCGCCAGGTCCGGCCGCGCTGCTTGGGGTCAGGGATCAGGAACTGCTGGCCCACCGGCACAACCTCACCAGGTGCCGCAACGTCGCCGCCAAGTTTCACCACGCGGCCGGTGGCCTTGTCGCGCTTGGCGATCAAGCGGCCCCACTGAAGGATCTGCTTCACGTTCTCCAAGCTGATCACCCGGGGTCGCTTCATGCCTGCCCACTTGAGGCCGATCCATGAAAGGTTGCGGATCTCGCGCTTGCGCGGTTGCCCGCCGGCCGCCTGACTGTGGTGCGTGCAGTCCGGTGACATGTGGAACCAGCCGACGGCCTTGCCGCCACACTCGGTGTCTGGATCACCCTCGAACACGTCGGTAGTGAAGTGCTGGGCGCCGGGGTGGTTAACGGTGTGCATGCTGATCGCTTGCGGGCTGTGGTTCTTCGCCACGTTCACCGCGCGGCCCAGTCCCATTTCCAGCCCGGTACCGGCGCCGCCACCACCACAGAAGAAGTCGACAACGATCTCGTCGTCCTGAGGGTTGAAGCTGAGTCCGTATTGGGTTTTGAAATCGAAGGGGTGTTTCTTCTGTTGTGCGGACATAGGGGATCCTCGCCGGCTGGCGTGATTCGTTGATATGGGGTATTACGGGTGACCGGCATGGAGCCGGATCAAGGAGAAACAGATGGGTGCAGTTGAGTGCCTCTATGAGAAAGAAATTCTTAAACATAGGAGGTGGTTCATTTTTTACACTCTATTGGCGTTAGCCACTCCAATCGCCACGCTAATACTGGTTTCCACTCTGGATAAACCGAGTCTTTGGATTTCCCGGTCTGGCGCAGTAATGGCGGGTATTGCGTTTCTTGCTCACTTAAAATCAGCGGACATGATGGGGGTCTTGACCCCGGGCATGATGGTTGACAACAGCTATACAGCCACGCGAGCACGGTACTATTCGCAGATTGTCTGGTTCGGTCGAATCGCGATCGCGGTGGTACTCATCGGGACAGCGGTATGGGGGTTTGGAGATTTGCTCCCGATTGGATCAGCGCCCACTCTATAGGCTTAATACACTCAAGGCGTGTTGCTTGCCCCGCAGTTCCGGCAGTCTTCGCGATAGCGCTGCATGTCGCTGACGAACCGGCCGCAACCGCCACAGTTGAAAACTTCTCCCCGTGGTTTTTTCGGTTTCGCTAATTTGATGCCGGTGCCGCGGAGTGCCTGCTTAAGATCAACGTCCTGGCGCCAAACCAACCGTCGGCGAATGGAATCTATGTAGTCGGCAGACCATAGTTTTCGCGTTCCGGCTGTGAGTTCGGCGGCGAACTCAATCCGCGATTGTTCCAGATTCAGATTGCAGGCGCGGCCAAGATCAGCGGTGACTTGACCCCTGCTCCAGCCGATCCAGTAGACGTCATTGCCGTTCCAACTGCCTGGCACTTGCAGGTAGACGCGGCACCCTGGCTCCAGCATGGAGTTGCTGGCTTGTTCGTCCATCAACTGGCAGTCGACGCCATAGTGGGCGCGTTCGTCGATGTACTGCTTCGGCCATGGGATGTCGGTGTCACGGTGGCCGCAGGCCTTTTCTTTGGTGTGCAGCTCGCACTTGTCCAAGTCGGTGTAGTAGCCGCGGTGCGACTTTCCGTGGAAGGTCAGGCCATCACCGACGTGACTGCGGCTGTCTTGTAGGTAGAACTGATCGTCCATGGATTATCTCCAGTCAGGCGCCGCCCTCCGGTTACCGGATGCAGCGAGTAGGGTGGGGGTATACAAGAAGCTGACAAAACGACTTAAGGTCTGATTTCTACTCATAAAGCAGGTGCAGCGATGAACGATAAAGTCAGCCGCGAGACTCGCAAATTCAAGGATTACGAAATACTCGTTGTGATCCACTTTCCCTCCGAGAACACCGCAGAGAAATTCACGGTTCAATACCAAGTATCGAAGGATGGACTGCCCGAGACTGAGCTTCTTGCATCTCATGAGCCGCAAGCCACCCTCGATGAGGCTTTCGAGCATGGCTACTCAATGGGACGTAGATACATTGAAACGCTAATCGCCTGAATTGTGCGGCTCTATGATCTCGTCGCCCGGGTCTTTCTGTATGGCGAGCAGGCTTTTATTGAGGAACTCCCGCGCCACGTTTTGAGATATCTCGATTTCGTGGCGCGGCGGATTCAGTAGAGGCTGGCACTTCGCAGCGCCCATCGCATGCAGGTGATGAATCATCAGCGTCATTGCCTCGCCCTGCTCAGTAATGCCTGACCACTCCATCAGGTCGGCCAGCGCTTTCCGGGTGCCTGGGCGGACCCTGAGCCTCAACTCTTCCTCGGCAAGTGCCACACGCTTTCTGGAAGACTTGGCCGAGCGTTCTTTCAGGGGTACTGCAGCCATGGCCTACCTCTTCTATTCCGCTGGCCGGCAGTGCGAGCCAGGTTTGTCGTTTGCGTTGCTGGGTGCGGGCTATGCGGCGCATGAATCGACCTTGACCTGGCGCCAGGCACCGACCGCTTCGAAGATCCGCGCGGCGTGCGCCTCGTCCAGCGATATCGCTTCGGGTATCGCGATCCAGCCCGAGGCCACCATCTGGCTTTGGTTGGCCTCGTCGCGCAGCTTCTTGTAGCAATGCTCGATCACGTCTTCCAGGTGGTCGGAGAGGTAAACGCCATCGGGCGCTACCTCCACCGACTTGTTGTACCGGTCGCCGCGGGCGTCGATGCAAAGCGCGCTTAGGTAGATCGTCCACCGGTGCGGGATGCCGCATACGGCCTGGCCAATCTTCCCCGGCGCGATGTTCTTCAGCGACTTGTAATTGATCATGCGCTGGCGGCCGCTGGGGTCGATGTTGACCACCGCGACGTGGTGGGTAGCCAGCAGCGACCGGCAAGACCGGTCAATGCGGGCTTTGAAGTTGTGGGGTTTGCGCTTGCTCATAATGCCTCCGCGAGTTTGCGCGGCGCCTTACGCTCGTCCCGCGTGATGGGCGGTTTGCGGCGCTTGAGTACAGTTTCAGGGTCTATCCAGTTACGGCGCTCGGGCGGAGGTTTAGGTTTGACAGGTGGCACGTTCTTGTAACTACCACCGGGCGACTTCCAAAAGTCGGCCACCGCCGACGCAAGCCGATCAGATTCAATCTGTTTTTCTCGAACCGCGTAGAGGTTAAGACTGATCATGGTGGCCTCACTTTATGCGAATCGAGCTGTCGCCGCGCTCTAGGTGAGCCCATTTCGGCTCTTCGAGCAGTTCGTGTTCGGCATCCTCACCTGCAGCCATGCGCTTGCGGACCGACTCGTTATGATCTCGGATTTCCTTGAGCTTGGCGGCGATGGCCTTTTTGTCGGGGGTGATGCTCGATTTCACAGACGTCAATTCGTCCGGCACGGCGTCTTCGTTGTCCACGATGACCCGCTCGCCGCCCATGGCTAGGGTGATGGTGAATAGCGGACGCTTGATGGACTTTATGTTGGCTGCTTCCATGTTTCGGCGCAGGTAATCGCTGATCTGCGAAACACTGTTGGTCTTGATCCGCTTGAGTTCGGCCAGGCGCTCGATTTCGTTTTCAATGGCCGTGACGTCGCTTTCGATATTGCGGCGCAACATGACGATGTTGTCGGCCTTGATGTTGAAGTCGCCTTGAACCTCGTCCATGGCGTGCTGAAGGGCCTCTTTCAGGCCTTCATCATCGGTGTCGGCCATGGCCTGGAGTTCGGCGAGTTTGCCGGTGAGTGCGTAGAGTTGAGTCATGCTGCTGCCTCCGTACCTTTCTCAAGGCTGGCTTTGCGCTCTTCGAATGCGCGAGTGATGCGGGCGATGAACGCGGGCTCATTGCGGCGAGTGGCTTCGCGGATGTATTTCACGTTCAGTGTTTTCAACTCGTAGGCGGTTACCGCCTTGCCGATGGTCTCGACAGCCGAGGCGAGCCAGTCAATGCGCTCCTGTTTTTGGCGCAGAATTTCGGCGTCTTTGTCTTCAGCCTTCTCAATCTTGAATTCTTCGGTGATGGTGTCGACGTAGGTGGGGTCGTCGAACATGCCCAGGTAAATGTCAGCTGCGAAGCCCAGGGCTTGCAGGCACTTACCGATGCCATCGGTGAGGGACTTTTTCGCCGTATCCCAGTCAGTCAGGATTTTCCCCTGCTGCAGGTATACAAATGGTGTGTGGCCGTACTGCTGGATTGTGCATTTCTGCCCGGCCTTGCCCGTGTACCAAAGCTCTACTTTTACGGTGTGTACCTTTGCGCAGATCATCGGAGCTCCTGGCCACTCTTTCGTCGGTGCCTGGAGCGGAGCGCCTTCGTCGAAGCGATCCTCAAGGACAGTCCAGCCCCAGCCTTCGCCACACGGGCCAAAGAGCTCTGTGGCTCGATGCATCAGGTAAGTGGGCCTGATGGCAGTACCCTTGAAACCACCTGCGCCGGTAAATTTTTTGGTGACTTCGGGGTCGGTAGTTTCGACCTGATCCCATATCCTGGTGTTCTCAGACATTACTTATTCCTCCAGCCGTCCGCGCGCTTGGCCAGTTCCTTAAAGGACGCCGCGGGCAGCCTGCTCATATATTTTTTGTTGTCGCGATACCATTCTTCCAAGGCCGCTTTGGGCGTCTGGATGGCAACGACGTGGGATACTTGTTGTTTGTACGAGGTCGAATTGGCAACCTGGGAGTAGTAAGCCCCGCGCACGACCACGGTGTTGGTCATGCCCTGCTTGACCAGGTTGTTCAGCTCTTCCTGGGATTGAACGGCAATGGCGCCGGGGTGTTTCTGCTGGAACAACCTATAGCAGGCCTCCCGCACAAGCTCGGTGCTGCCGTACTCGACATATTCAACGTCAGAAATTCCGGCCTCGATCTTCTCCGCCACCTCATCCAGGCGCCCGGTGTCGATCCAGGCGTTTTTGGATACCTGTTTCAAATCCCAGCCGCTGACCGTCTGGCGGTCACGCTCAAGCTGCAGGTGTTCGGGGAGGATGTCGTAGCCGTAGGTCAGGTCGGTGTCGCAAACAAACAGCGTGCCGACGTAAAGCTTTCCAGGCCGGGATGGCAGTATGTGGCCGTACTTGGTGCCGATCACGTCGCTCATCGGCGGCTGCATGCGCAGGCACATGCTGCGGATTTCCGTTTCGTCATCCTCGGTAAGACCGGAGACAACGAATTCAACACCCTGATTCTGTCGGTGTGCCGGGGTTTCGTTGATGCAAAGCACCTCTGCGTCGAACTGATCGCTATGCCGGAACTCAGGTACCCACTGCTTGTTGCCGTTCCAGACTTTGACGTCGTAGCCGTTGCGGGCCAGCACCAGCAGGGCGATCTTGTAGCCCTCGCCGAAACTACCTATGGCGTCGGATCGTGCTGCCCAGCACCAGGGTGCTGGCTTCCAGTCTTGCAAAACGGCTGGTGATAAACAGCTGGCCTTCGGCGAAGGCATATTCAAACGGCGACTCGCTATCCAGGGCGTTCTGGACCAGCTCCCGGATGGCCTCTTTCAGGCCCCAATGGCGGACGTAATCGCGGGACAGGGGAAGTTCGTAGGACTTGGAACGGATGCGATCTGCAATAGCTGCGAGCATGACTATCTCCCGCGCCATCCTTGCGGGGCGCTGTGAGGTATTGGTTATTGAGTGATTCGATCAGCTAGGGCGCTGAGCAACATCAGGAAGGTGAAGAGGGCGAGGACAGGGAAGGAGCCGCGCCAGATGAGTAGGCGCCGGTGGCGCTGGCGGGTGGTCATGGCCAGGGCCTCAACTGCTGCAACACCAATTCGTGCAGCGCCTTACCGTTTCGGCTCATGCGTTGCCCGCGCAACTGCCATTTTTTCGTGCTGGGCCAGCAATCGATCATTCGCCCATCGGGAAGCGTAAGCACGACGTGGTAGCCGTTGTTGTGCTTCTTGTGGGCGATGCCGGTGCGTGCGAGCCAGCCGTCGAAACGCTGCATGGCTTCGGCCTTCATGCGCTTCTTGTGACCTTCAGGGTTTGGCTCACTGCCTTCGCCACCACAGTTCCGGCAACACCGCGTGTAACCAACATCCTCTCCGATGAACTCGCAGCAGCTCATGCAGTGGCTGCCGTCCTCGATATTGTCTTCAAAGAAGCTCACGGCCGAACCCTCACCGCGATCCGCCCGCCCTTCATGGTCGCCGCCAGGCGCTTCGGCAAGGTGGCCACGGCACGCTCACGCGGCTGGCCGATCACTTCATTGAAGGGGAGGCCGAAGCCCAGCATGATCAGCTTCGACTCAACGTCATCGAGCTGCTCATCAATCAGCGATTTAACCGGTGCGGTGGTCATGCAGCCTCCTTGCGCTGCCTGGTGATTTTCAGCAGGCGCTGGCAGTAGTGGTTGAATTCTTCGACGGTGATTGCGTCGCCGGTGAGCATGCTCGTGATCATCCGCGCCACGACGGCTTGGGCGCCCGGCTCGCTACTGGGGTGTTGCAGTGCCTCCAGTGCCTCATCGATCAGGATGTGCGGGCTCATACATCGGCATCCACGTCGTCTTCGCGCTCTTCCCGTTCCGCCGCTATCGCGTCTTCGGCATACGAACTCAGCAGTGCTACAGCGATCTTCTCGACCGCTTCAATCGGGCGTTGCTGGCCCAGCAGGTCTGCGGCGTGAGACCGGGCATCGCTCTGGCTGCCGAGCATTGCCGACAGCAGCAGGCGGGCAAACGAATCGCGCTGGTCCAGACCGTCGATTTGGCGCTGGTTCAGGTGGCCTTGCAGCACCGTGCAGAACCGGTCGAACGTCACAACCTGCGGCTGGCCGTAGCGGCGCTTCCACTTAATGTCGACGCCGCACACCAGGCGCTCCGCCGAATGCTCAAGCCAGTCAGTTACCTCGTCGCTCTCGCTGACCTCTGGAGGCAACTGAGCGTCGTAACGCTCCTGGCAAATATTCAATGCTGCGCTCATGGTCGCCTCCAAGGTGGCGGGTGTTGATCCAACAAAACTCGGATGCACTCATCCGCTCCGCTGCTTGCCGTTGGGCGCGGAGGGGAGTGCATTCGGGGGCTGTCGAGCTGGGAGAGGGAACTAGATCTTTTGTTAGTGGCGTTGTGGCACTATTGGGCTGGGTCAGAATGGATCCAAGCCAATTAAAAGGATGCTGTGATGTACAAGTTTTTTATCGATAAGGGAAACCTGAGGGCCACTGCTCAATTGCTTCATGATGCGAAGCGCGTAGATCCAGAATTGGATGTTGACGCTGTTGAACAGATGCTGCGGGCAAAGCTCAGCGCGCTTTTCACGCCCCTCGCAAATACGCTGCACCTGGCAGACTGCCCTAATATCTACGGCCCAGTTTTTTGCATGCCAGCTTCATCACCAAACGGCTCGAAAACCGATATCGTTTTGAACTTAACAATTCGCCCAAATGATGCAGAAATTGCCAAGTGGACGTTTGAGGTGCTCTAAGTTTTTCGCATTGGGATGTGATCTGGCAGGCACCCAATCATGCATCAACCGTGTTCATAGCTCGGGTCTCGCTGCACGGAAACTTGCTGCTTGGCGGGAGGATTCAGATCACACCCCGATGCGCTCTCATAGGGAGTATCGGGTGGGTTAACCGGGTTCGTCCTGACCACCCAGGACCTCAACCATCACCGGTATAGGGCTGTTAACGACAGGCTGTCGTGGCGCTGGTTGTCCTATTCGGCGTCCTGCTCAAGCCATGCAATCCGCGGCGCCTCTTTGCGAAGCGCGAAATACTCGACCTGTACCTTGGCACTGTTGATCATCTTGCCGCCGAGATTGGCGAGTTCGGCCGCTTCAGCCGGCTTCAGTTCGCCGGCCTGCAATTGGCGGAAAACGTCGGCCAAGTTCCTGCGTAATTCTTCAGCGTTCTTCATCGAGCATTTCCTTCGTTTTACGTTTTATTGACAGCTCCAGCCTCTTAAGCTCAACCAGCTCCTGAGGAATCTGGAACCGTTTTAGGGTCGTGAACTTCACTAGGATCTGTTTGATGTAAGTGTCATCCAGCCTATCGACGGACATTTTCAGGCTTCGCTTGGCGTGGTCTTTCCCCTGGGTTTTGTTTGCCTGGTAGTAGGCCTTGCCGTAAGCGTTTCGGGCTTCCCTGTTGGCTTGGTAATACGCCTTCTGCTTAGCCTTGCTCAGCCCTGCCTTTGAGCAAGCCTTGCAAGCTGGGCGCCGTCCACAGGCTCGGCTTGAGTCTCTGTAAAACTCGTCGAGGGGGAGCGATTGCTTGCACATGGAGCAGATTTTCATCTGAGCCTCCCGGTTGTTTTCCCAATGCACCCGGGTAACCAGGTGCATCAGTGAAAAGGTCCGTCAGTCGCCGTCGCTCGCCTCGACCATTTTTTCGATGTCGGCGGCGACCGGCTTATTCCAGTTCTTGATCTGGCCTGTCTCCAGGTCGATGTTCAGGATCAGGTAATCGCCGTAGTGCTCTCCGGGGAAGAAATCCGGCACGTAGCCTTCATAGCTGCCGACTTCATCGCCCTGTGCGTCTTTCAGGCCAGCCGCGAACCCGTCGCGGACCTTGATGTGGAGGTGCAGCTCAGTCACGTCGACCTGCACCGTTTTCTTCTGATTGATTTGCATGCTGATGCTCCTGGTTGTCATCCCAAGCAGCCCTCGCTAGAAGGCTGCTCAGTGATGCTGTCCAGTTGAACCCCCGAGAAATCCTCGGTAGTTCGTTTCTCCACCACGCGCATCGCCCGATTCATATCTCTGGCCGGCGTCACACATTTCGTGGACGGTGTTCTTCGCCGACCGGCTTGCGTGATTTCGCGTACTCACATCTGGTGAGTACGGCCAGTTCCAGAGCTGGCATGGGGATCGAATTTGTTTTTCGCGCTGTTCGCCGTTTTGGCGATGCCTCAAGGGCTTCCCGTTTCCGGGGATCGATCCGCGAAGATTTCAGGTTTTTAAAGAGCGGCGGGCGGAGGCCCTTCGCAGTGGCTGTGTATCGCTGCGATGAGTCAAATATAAGCGCGCTTATTTTATGCGTCAATAAGGATGCTTATAATTTTTCATGCAGGTGATAAAAAACCCGCTCACTGGCGGGCTCTTTTATGAATCGCAGTACTCGCGCCAGCCGATTCGAACGGCGCCGTCACCGAGATGCTCGATTCTTATTCCGGCGGTTTCGCCGATGTCTTGGATGACTTGGCACCAGGCTTCAGGGCTTTCGTCGTCGCGCCTGGATACCTCGACCAACTGAATCCGCTGTACTCGAGGGGAGGCGATTATGCGTTGCAGGCGGTGGCCCACAAGCTCGTAGGAATTTCGCGGTTTCGGTGTGGGGTAGGGTGCCTGGATCATGCTTCGCTCCTTGCGAATACTGTATGTGTGTACAGTATTGGTGCTGACATATATTGGCAATAGGGTAGCGAGAAGTTTCATGCATAAATGCATATGTCTGATGGAGATCCGTTTCTGCAAGCATGAAAAAGCCCGCACTTGGCGGGCTGTGGTGACTCTCGGCTGTCAGTCGGTAATGGAGGGATACTTTCCGCTCACCGAGTCTCTATAGATGATCTCGCTGAACAGCCTTGGGCCGTCGCGCATCGTGACCAGGGCTTGCTTGGCTTCTTCCTTCGTTTCAAATGGGCCGGCACCCACAGCTAGGCCAATCATTGAAACAACCGGAAGCCCGGTACTGGTAATGGCTTCAATGGTTCGCCGCTGTTCTTCTTCGTCACGGCAGGAAGTTGATGCGACCCATCCATTTTTAAGGCGCGGGGCGGCTACTGGCTCAACATCGGCGCCGCAGTGCTTGCACTTGACCGCAGCAGTCTTGATGCTCTCGGCACACATAGGGCAGGGGCGAGTATCTTTCTCTACCTGGGCGGCAGCAGGGGAGCCTTTACCACCCAGCAAAACCATGAGAAGGCCTGCGAGCGCAATCACACCGCCAACAATAGTGTGGATCTGGCGGTCGGCCATGAGTCCCAGGTTATTCACTCGGCCGCCGGCGCCGGTAGGCACGGATACATCCATGCTAAGCGCGAAGATCAGCCAGCACGCGCCGACGATCAGCGCGAATGTCCCAAATCCTTTCATTGGATCCCTCCCGTAATTGAGCCCGCACTTTAGCATTCGTGGCGTACAGCCACCATTGGTCTAAAGTCCGCCTTGATGCTCGTCAGCGAGCCTATGCTGAAGTCACCCCATTACTGTGATAGAGGCTCCCATGAAAGAGGCGCAGCGAAGACTGAACCTGACAGCGTGGCGTGAGCTTTCTGCACTGGCTGGAGGTCGAATGGACGCAGAGTTGAAGTATTTCGAATTGCTGAGACGGGCTGACGCCATGGAGCGATCCGACATGATCACGAGTGATGAGTGGAGAAGGCTTGTGAAGCATGCCGGAGCATTGCTTTGCAGTACTGCGCAATGTATGGGCGGGCCAGGGTAGAGCAGATACAAGAAGCCCGGCGCTGGGCCGGGCTTGATTCAATCGGGGTGTTGAATTGGAAGCTTTAGCTGAGTGCCAGAGCGGCGATGGTCAAGCACTTCCAAAACTTGGTGCTCGGCCTTCAACTGATCGCCCACGAGGGTTTTAATTTCCTTTAGGCGAACCCTTAAGATATCTCCCTTGCCAAATCGCAGATCGCCACTCTCAATCATCGAAAGGAAACTTGGATCAACAATTGATGCGTAGAACGTGGACGCGCCATCGTGGAATCTCCATTTATTTTCGTCGCGAAAGGCGATGTTCACCAACTGAAGGCTGGCCACTCGCTCACTCTCATCAAGTCGCTCCTCTTCCTGCTCGGGAGCGATGAAGTTTTCGGCTTCCGTTTCTGATGCCGCTACGAAATCGCCATCAGGCTCGCGAACGGCGAAGTAATCAACTCCCGGCCGCTGGAGCGGTTTGTGCACTACGTCTTGGAAAGCCTTGCGTAGCTTCCAATTTCGGAACAGCGCTAACACCTTTTCCTCGGTGTCGAAATGCTCCTGATCGCAGAAAACCCTGACAACGCCATCGCTAAGGATTTCAACTTTTGTGATATCTCGATTGCGAACCCACTTGATGAGCTGAAAAACACCCCTCGTTGTTAGGCTCGTAAAGCCGAGCAGGGCGATCAGATTCGCCGCTGCGGTAACCGGGCTACCGGCAAAAAGATCCTGGGCTTGCTGAATCAGACTCTGCGTTACGCCAAGATCAATTCCAAAACTGCCAGTTTTAAATGATCCTTTGACGCTAACGGAGAGCTTGGTTCGGCCATCGTTGAGCGTGGCGTTTGCCTCTTCGAAAAGCTCCCCGAGAGCCAGAAGGGCGGGCGCAAGATCACGCACCTCCATCTCGTGCGATTGAAGCGCGGGCCCGTCATAAACGACTTGTAGCGATGCTTTGCTCATGTCTTCCATTGTTGCTTCCGTGCGTGATTCTGTCTATTTAAGACTATGGCTGCCCGTCCGAAAGCGAGAGGCTACAGCATCCCGCCGCGCCAGACCACGCGCCTATTCGGGCTTGCTTGGGTTTATCTGTCCAGCGCTCAGCTCACCCCCGCACGCCATAGAAGTGATTCAGCGCTATCAGCTCAACCACCGCAACGAAAACGCACAGAGCAATGAAATTAGGGCTGAATACCCGCTTGCGATTCGATGATCCCCCGCCTGACCAGTTCGCACCAGTATAGATAGTGAGTGCTGCAACGAGTGCGAGCAGAGCATAGGTCCAAGCCTTGCTCCAAAAGCTCTGCTCTCGCCAGGCAGTCATTGGCTCACCCAAGGCAACAGCATCAGGAAAACCACCCATACCCAGGGCACTTCATGGCTCTGAGGCGACGCGAAAGCGCTAGAGACTCTGTAAACTCATAATACGAGGCGCCGAGCTTGGATCGCTGTGAGTACTGCAACATATCCACAATCCGCTGGTAATCTGCGCTTTGCTTGAAGTTACGACACTGCTCAACCCGTTCAGCTTCCGTTACAGGCATCGGTACTGCGTCGATCTGTTTTTCGTACTCAGTTTTTTCTTTTGGCGTGCTGTAGCAGCCGGAGATAAAAAGCGGGGCGACTATTAAAGTCGCGATCCGAAAGGCATTCATTACCACATTCCCTTGTGTATACGAGCGCTAGTCAGCTCGCGATATCTCGATTTAGCTTACCGCCCGGGCATATCCGCCCCAGCACACTTGCGGATCAGTAAAACTTCTGCAGCGCCTGCACAACCACGCCCACGATCCGGCAGTCTTCAGTGAACGGCTCGATGCGCCAGGACGGATTGAGCGGCTTCAAATAAAGCTTTCCCCCATCGTTCACAAGCTTCTTAAAGGTCGCCTCGTTGCTGTCGGGCAGCTTAGCCACCACCAGCTTGCCGGGTGCGGCTTCCGCCTCGGTATCAACCAGAATTAGCGTGCCTTCTGGGATGCTCATGCCGGATTGCGCCGTCATAGAGTCGCCCTTCACCTCAAGCCAGAACGCCTGGCCCTTCGAGTTGTACTCAGAAAATTCGTATCGATCTGAAATGCCTGCAGGGTACGGCTCAACAGCCTCTGCCCAGGAGCCGGCCGATACCCAACTGATCACCGGGTAACGGTAGCTTTGGGAAGGTTGCGCAGCCATAGATACGTTCGAGTCTTCTCTCGTTTTCGCAATCATCGGGCCAATGTTGTCCGAAAGCCAAATCGCACTGACGCCGCATATGTGGGCGAACTTTGGAAGGTGCGCGCTCTGAAGGTTTTTCCCCGTCTCCAATTGGGAGATCAGTGGTTGCTCGACGCCGGAAACTGCCGCCAGTTTTGCCTGGGTCAGATTGGCGTGCTTTCGCGCTTCTTTTAGTCGTTCTGCAAGTGTGCTCATGCACATGAATTTATAAGTTCCCTTATTGGCTTGCAAATAAGTATGCTTCTACTTAGGATATAAGCAGGCTTATCAGGAGGGCTCTCATATGACCCCTATCGAAAGGCTCGTCGACTTCTTCGGCGGGCAAACCAAAACCGCTTCAGCGCTCGACGTATCCCAAGCAGCAGTTTCGTACTGGGTCGCCGGGATTCACCCGATGCGCGCAGAAAAAGCTTTCAAGGCTGAAGAGTTGACGGGCGGAAAGATCACTGCGCGTGAGCTGTGCATGCCCCAGAAGGGCTCCCGATCCGCCGCATGACATCCCTGTCCGCCGTTCCATTGAGCAAATGATCGCCTCTGCATCGGCAGGGCGCCACGGAAACAAATTTGAGGTTTTACGAATGGAAGACTTTTTGGATGCGTGCCAGGCCGAAGTGAAAGGCAATGAGCCTAAGACCCTGGCTGCAAAGATGGGTGTTCCGCACGTTGGCCTGCTTCAGCGCGCGAACCCGGACAACGAGGCTCATCACCTGACCGTGGAGCATCTTTTCGGGATCTTGCTGCACACCGGTGACATGCGCCCACTGCTGGCCCTGGCCAATGAGTTCGGCTTTGACCTGGTATCGAAGTCGGCGCCGGAGCCGCAAGCGCTCACCAAGTCGCTAATCAACGTGGGCAAGGAAGTCGCTGACCTGACGATCGCAGTGCACGAGGCACTGGACGACAACCACGTCAGCACTTTCGAAAAGAGCCTGATCCGCCAAGAGATCAATCACGTACGGCAGAGCCTTGACGTGATGGATGCGTCGGTTAAGGCCGCCTGAAAGTTTTCGCATGCGAAATGTAGGGAGGGTAGGCGGGGGCGAATGGAAACCGAAAAAGAAACCCAAACATCATCTTTTGGGGCAGTCCCTTTCCACTATTGGTGAAAGAGCTGGACGAAAACGCAGGCACAAAAAAGCCGACGTACGAGGTCGGCTTTCTCAACAGCAGTAAACAACTGGAGCGAATCATGCACCAACACACAGAATCGATCAATAGCCCCAACATTCCCGCGCCACGTTTTTCGCAATCTGAAAACGTGGCGCGCAATTCCTCAGTGATTCCGTTCGACTTCGACGGCGCCGCAATCAGGGTCATTACCGACAAGCTCGGCGATCCATGGTTTATCGCGCGCGACGTCGCCGACGCCCTTGGCTACTCCAAGCCGGAGAACGCCGTGGCCCGTCACTGCAAGGCTGCGACCACTACCCCGAAACAGGCTGGTGGTTTCATGACCATCATCCCGGAGCGGGACCTGTACCGGCTGGTGATGAAGTCCAAGCTGCCGGCCGCCGAGAAGTTCGAAGAGTGGGTGGTTGGCCAGGTGCTGCCAAGTATCCGCAAGACCGGCACCTTTTCTGCCCAAGGCCCGAACAACTCCAAAATCGTCGGCGAACTGGCCATCCTGGAGTGCTTTGACCGCCTTTTGAAGCCTGCCAACTCCAGCAAGATGCTGATGCTGGCCAAGATCGCCGCCAACAACGGCCTAGATGCCAAGTTCCTCCCAGGCTACGCCGTTGACGCCGCCCCTGATGCCGCTGGCTGCTCTTCGATGCCGACCAAGGCAATCACCGCTCTGATCAAAGATCACGCCATTGCCAGCACCGCCCGCGCATTCAACCTTGCACTTGAGACCCACGGCTTCCTCAGGGTGCTCCAGCGCAAAAACTCCAAGCAGGAAATGGTGGACTTCTGGTCCGTGACCGAGAAGGGCATGGCCTACGGCAAGAACCTCACCAGCCCTCAATGCCCCCGCGAGACGCAGCCTCACTGGTACGTGGATCGCTTCCTTGAATTGGCCGCTAAGGTCGGGAAGGCCTGACATGCAATACACCGTCACGATTAACCAGGTGAAGGCGCTGGAGTGGGGGCTGAATTCTCAGCAAGCCCTGCTGTTCGCCTTCGTCTACGGCTGCCCGAGCTGGACCAAGCCAATCAAGACCGATGACGGGATCTTCTTCGCGCTGAGCAAGGCCAAGATCATCGAGGAGCTGCCGCTGCTCACCGATAAGCCGGACACCGCTTACCGCATGCTGAAGGCCCTGGAAGAGGCTGGCTTGATTGAGCTTTCTAGCACTTCGAACATCACGCTTTTCCGCCTCACAGAGAAGGCGATCGAGTGGAACCAGAAGCTCGACGGGTCGGAAAAATATCCGACCCCACCAAAAAACAAGGGTCGGAAAAATATCCGATCTACCTCGGATGAATCTCCGAGCAAGGTCGGAAAAAAATCCGAACAAGGGTCGGAAAAATCTCCGACAAATCAGGATACCAATCATCAGGGTACCAATCAGGACACCAGTCAGGACTTGCAGGACGCCACCGGCAAGCCGGCTCAGTCCCGCGGTCTGGTGCTGGTGGTTGATCGCACCGACACCCCACGGGTCGAGATCCCCGCCGACATGCCTGGCCCCAAAGACCAGACCTGCAAAACCTTCAAGGTCTGGGCGAACTACGCCATGGCTTACCGCAAACGCTACAGCGCCTGGCCTGTGTGGAATGCCAAGGTTGGTGGCCAGCTCGGCCAGCTGGTCGACCGCCTCGGCGCGGATGTCGCCCACCACGTCGCTGCCCACTTCCTGAAAACCAGCGATGCCGCTGTACTGCGCAAGTGCCACAGCCTCAACGAACTGCTGGCCAACGCTGAGAGCTATCACACCCAGTGGGTGACCGGGCAGCGCATCAACGGGACAACCGCCCGCCAGATGGAGCGGACTGAGGCAAACCACTCCGCGGCGGAGCAGGCTGCCCAGATGGTTTTGGCCAAACGGCAAGCAGGTGACCGAAATGAATACCTTTGAAATGAATGACCAGCAGGTTGCCGGGCTGGCCGCCGCCATCTGCGCCACCGCCGAGGCAATGGGCCAAGAAATGAACCCAGGCACTGCCGCAATGATGGCTGAAGACCTCTGCGCATATCCGGTGCCCGTCGTCAAAGCCGCGTTGAAGGCCTGCCGCTTCGAGGTGAAGGGCAAGCTGGCAATGGCTGACATCCTGCAACGCGTCCAGTCCTCCGACGGGCGCCCGGGCAAGGACGAGGCCTGGGCCATCGCCATGACCACCAACGACGAATTTGAAACAGTGGTGCTGACCGACGAGATCCAGCTGGCCCTGGCTGCTGCGAAACCCATCTTGGATGGCGGCGACAAGATCGGTGCACGCATGGCGTTCATCGACGCCTACCAGCGTTTCGTGAGCCAGGCCCGCGAGGATGCAAAACCGGTCAACTGGCACGTGTCCGTGGGCTTCGACGCAAACCGTCGCGTGAAGGCTGTGACCAAGGCAATGGAGCTGAAGAGAATCCCGCGCGAACACGCCCAGAAGTACCTGACGGACCTGAGCGTCGAGCCAATCACTGATGACGGTCGCGCCATCGCCGGCTTGCTCACTGGCACCGTCACACGGCCAGAGCCCGAGCTTCGGCAGAGGCTGGAACTGGTGAAAACCTCGATGCTGGAAATGCGCAAGGCCAGTGCCGAACGGAAAACCGAAATGCGGATTGACGCGGCAAATGAGTTGGCTGATCGCAGAGCGATGCTCATCAAGCAAGCTCAGGAACTGGAAGCGAAGAGGGCGGTGCAATGACCGACAAGATCAGCGTCAACTGCCAGGCCAAGCTCTCTGAGGCTATCACCAAGTTGAGCGCCATGTACCGAGACAAGAAGTTCGTGGTGGTCTCCCTGCGCGCTGGCAAGGACCGCACGCTTGACCAGAACCGGTTGTGGTTCGGGATGTACAAGCGAATCGCCGAGATGACCCAGATCGGCGACGCGGCCGATGCCCGCCGGTACTGCAAGCTGCACTTCGGCGTGCAGATCCTGCTGAACGAGGATGCCGGCTTTCAGGCCGAGTGGTACCGCGTCATGCGCCATCTGCCGTACGAAACGAAGCTGGCCATGATGGGCGAGTGCCATTTGTTCGGCCCCGACGGTTTCCCGGTGACCAGCCTGTTCAATCGCGCTCAGGGCATCAATTACACCGACCGCATCGCCACCTACTTCACAGGCCAAGGTGTGGTTTTCACTGATCTACTCAGCAAGGAGGCTGCATGATCGCCAAGCAACCCAAACCGAAGAAGTGTAAGAACCCAGCATGCGGCATCAGCTTCCCGCCGCAGCGACTGGGCCAGGCCGTATGCAGCCCGAAGTGTGGCCTGGCCATCAAGGACGTGAACCAGGCGAAGGCGCGCAAGTCGCTGGCACAGGTCGAGCGCCGCGAGATCAAAGTCCGCAAGGAGAAGCTGAAAGGCAGGGCGGATCACTTGCGCGAAGC
The DNA here is from genome assembly GCF_045447295.1 of Pseudomonas sp. O39. Lineage (NCBI taxonomy): Bacteria > Pseudomonadati > Pseudomonadota > Gammaproteobacteria > Pseudomonadales > Pseudomonadaceae > Pseudomonas > Pseudomonas sp. O39. The sequence goes on along the minus strand of NZ_JBJGXV010000031.1, from coordinate 28,079 downwards.
CCAGGCCGCGGTGAACGAGTACGTGCGCCTGCGTGACGCGCGCTTGCCATGCATTAGCTGCGACTCGACGCCGAACGACAATGACCTCATGACAGGCAGCCGGTGGGACGCCGGGCACTATCGATCCGTAGGTGCCTGCCCAGAGCTGCGCTTCGAGCCGCTGAACATCCATCGCCAATGCGTGAAGTGCAACCGCAACCTGTCCGGCAACGCCGTGGAGTACCGAATCCGTCTGGTGCTGCGTATCGGTGCCGACAAAGTCGCATGGCTTGAAGGGCCTCATGAGCCTCGCAAGTACACCGTCGAAGAAATCAAAACCATCAAGGCCGAATACCGGGCAAAGACCAGAGAACTGAAGAGGGCTGCAGCATGACCTATCGCAACGTTGTTTCAGCAGTAGTTCGAGCCCTTGCGGCCGAGACCATCAGTTCCGCCGGCGGCTGCGACTTTGAGCCGAAGGTGCAGTGCGCCAAGCAGAAGGGGGAGATCGTCGGCAAGGAGGCGGCGTTTCTTCAGGACTGCTGGGTGTTCGGTCGGCTGCACAAGGCGCTCACCCCGGCGCACTGGCGGGCACTTGTGGCAAAGTACTCGACGCACCAGGAGCGCAAGCATGGCGCCATCCTGGAATTGCTGAACTCGGTGAAGACACCGGCGCCGAAGCGCTTCCGGGAATGCGCGGTGCTGACCTGGGCCATTCCACAAGTTGCCGGTGCCGAGGGCAAGCGCTCCGCCGCGGTGCTGCCGGCCGCCTGGTACGACATCACAAATTGGGATAACGACGGCAAGCCGGAATCGACTCGGTATCGGTGGCGTTCAGGGATCCGCAAGACGCTTGATGACCAGGTGAACGAGGCGCTCACTGCCGCTCAGGAGCTGCTCGACGCAGAGGGGCTTATCGAAAGTTGCGCCGCGTAGCAAAAAGCTATTGCACTGAGTGAGAAAGTGAGAGAGTATTTACCCATCCTATCGATCTTGCGCGTTAGGGACTCACACTTGAAAGCCCGGCTTATATGTCGGGCTTTTTATTGCGCTCAGTTTGTGCAAGGTCGAAAATAGAGCTTCCGACTATAAACTGGGAGAGCGTCATGGTTTTGCGTGGCATGGCACAGATGCATGTCGACGACTTGGCGGAACGGTTCAAGAAGTTGGTTGTAGGGCAGGCTGGCAACGCGGATATTCAGTTTGCGTGGGTTGTTTTTTATCAGGGCAGAATGTTCGGAGCTTATTCAACGGCCGAGCTTGCACTGAAGAAAATAACGAACATTGAGCACTGCATAAGCATCGACGAGGCCCCAGTCCCTCAAACTTCAAGCGACTAAAGTTTTTATGAAACCCCGCCTAGAGCGGGGTTTTTTATTGCCCATGGAAGGGCGATTCAGCAAAAGGAATTTGCAGATGTTGAAAGAAATCAGATGCGGTAACTGCAACCGACTTCTCGCCCGTACGGGTGGGTTTACAGAGCTCCAGATCAAATGTTCCCGATGTGGGACGCTGAATCATGTGAAGGCCACGAGCCTCGAGCAATCGCCCATGAGCGCCATACGCCCAATTCAGAGGCCTGAACTTAAATCAGCTCAGTAATGGAGTTTAAAATGGAAAACGCAAACTCGGCGTCTCAAATCTTGCAAGATCTTTGGACTCAAGTAGAACCGGTGGATAACACCGGCATGCTTAGGCGCGTGGTTTTTGCGCAAGGCAAGTTTTTTGCGGTTGGTGGCAACAGTCTTCCCACAACCACTCAGGTTGTCACCGGAGGCGCAACTGGCACAGCGTGGACCAAGCTTAAGGGCGTCGTCACCTCTAATAGCGGAATGGTCCTCAACGAGCTGTACTGGAACGGTATTGGGACATCGCTTCAAGCCCTTTCTCAATCCGGCAATGTGATCAACGGCATCGCAGACCGCCCTGAAAGGGATTGGACAAATCTTACGACAACTGCTCGCGCGTACGGGGACTTGCAAGGCGTTGCGTTTTATCAGCCGCTTTTCGGCAACAACTACACCTGGATACTGGTTGGGTCTAACGGCAAAGTCTTTTCCCGTTATGGCGATTGGTCAGGCCTGGTGGAGCGCACTACGACCTTCACTTCTAGCGAGACCGTGTACTGCGTCAACGTCATTGGCAGTTTTGTGTTGATTGCGGGATCGAATGGGAAGCTGCTTAGCGGTGTGAAGATGGCGACGGATAATCCGCAAACATTCACACCCAGAACTAGCACCTTCGGCACTAGCACCATCCTTTCCATGAAGCTTTGCAACGGGAAAATGTTTATCGTTGGTGCGGATGGCAAGATGGCATATTCATCCGATGGGCTTAGCTGGACTGCTGTTGAAGATACCAGTTTCGGTGGAACCATCATCCGCGACATTGCTTACGGTAATGGCAAGTATGTGGCTGTCGGCGACGGCGGCAAGACGGCCGTTTCCGAAGATGGGCTCGGCTGGATTCAGCAAGACAACACTTTCGCAGGAACCGATATCCGGAGCGTCGCCTACGGCAATGGCAAATTTGTAGCTGTTGGTGCAGACGGCAAGATTGCTTACTGGACTCCATGATCTTCTATCTCCTTGCGTAATAGAGCCCAGCCGTCGCGCTGGGCTTTTTTTGGCCCACGGAAAGGGCGATTCAGCAAAAGGAATTTGCAGATGTTGGAAGAATTCAGATGCGGTAACTGCAAAAGACTTCTCGCCCGTACGGGTGGGTTTACAGAGCTCCAGATCAAGTGTTCCCGATGCGGGACGTTGAATCATGTGAAGGCCACGAGCCTCGAGCAATCGCCTTTGAGCGACATGAAAGCGGAATCCTCCGCGACAAATCATTCGACTTAAAAGGTGAAATAATGGAACTTCCAAGCATTGTTGTTACGGCTCCAGACCCGTTCTACCCTGGCCTGAACGCTTCAGGTGGTGGCACTATGCAAAGCCCTGCTATAGCTTTCAATGGTATGCAGCTAATTCGGAATGGCTATTACGCAAAGGGTATGTGGCGTGAGGTTTTAGTACGGCTCTGTTCAGAAGTAGCGGGTACCATGAGTCAGTACGGTAGATTCGATTCTTGGATGATTGGTGAGAGTTTTAACCGAGACCTAAAATTTTTGCCGTTTGCCGATAACTACATGTGCATTACTGGTGTTAATCCGGCAGCAGCTCTGGATTATGCATATCTCAACCCATTGCTAGTTACGCACGCCGCTCCCACGCAAGAGGTTAAGCAAATTTCCGCATCGGAGCTTGGTCCTGTATCTGCGTTGGGTCATTTCATTAATGGTGATGGTGCCACCGTCCGGATGGATATTACCAAACTTGGGCTGAATCCATCGGCTACTAAGATTCCGATGCTTGAACAGCATTTTAACGATATGTCGATTGGCACCACTAGGGTCGTTCTGGATAAGGTTCCTTACAATACTTTCGATGACTCTTTCAATACGGGTTCCGTTCTTGGAAATATCACCCTGAAAATTGAAGGCAATGCAACCAAGTATGAGAATGGTTCTGTTGTGTTCAATGGGGAGGCACGTGCTTACAACGATAAGTATGACGCGAATCAGGGTTCCTTCAGAAATGCGTTGCCCGAAGCGGCGACGACGGTGCTCCGTGCGATTCAGAACGGGACGGGCGCCAAGGAGTTTGAAATCGAAATCAGGGGCTCGCTACCGATCGATATCCAGCGCTAACTGAGTCATTATAGGCGGGAGAGATCCCCTCGATGCACGGTCATGCCAGCTTTTGGCATGATCGCTGTTTGTGGGTTTTGTGTGGAGAATTGTGGTTTTTCGAATGAGTGGTTTGACGTACTAAAAAACAAACCTCTAATATTGATCATTATTTCAAACGATTAATCTTGGTGGAGTTGGAGTGTTATGAGTTCATGGAAGTGGTATTTTTTTCTTGTTTTCTTATCGCTGTCAGCGTTTCTTTTGTATGTGTGCTCCGTTGCTGGCGCGCTCGAAAACCCAAATGACCTAAGCGATACAATGGGAGTTCCTGCAGCTTATGTTTTCTCAGCGTTTATCATGGGGTTTGGAACGATTTCTTGGTGTTTGTCTTTTGTTGGATTGTTGGTTTGTAAATTTGTAAGCGATGAGCATGTTAAGACTAAATTCTTTATCTCTGGTATCGCTAACTTGCCTTGGCTATTAACGTGTGCTCTTGGTGTCTTTTCGGTGGCTGCATTTTCGTACGATTCGATTATCGGAGTTTTGAGCGGGTTGTTGTTTTTTTTGGTTGTGATCTTGCTTTGTTTGAGGCTAATTCGGACTGTTAAAGCCAGCCGAACATCGATTTAGCAGTAATTCCTGGTTCTTGAACCTCACATTGTGGGGTGCTTCGAATCACTACGAGTCAACTTCCTGGCCTCGAAATTAATTGGGGCTTTTTAGTTTTTGGCCCCACCACACCCATCGCTCTTAGCTGGGATTGCTGTTGGAGCTGACCTATTTCTGGCCAAGGCCATATTCTTCATGGAGCAACGATGGATCCTACTGACCTCGGTCCAGGCACAGCTACCTGGCTGGGCGGTAGCGCCACCGTAGTGCTGGGCGGCCTGTTATGGCTGCGCCGGTTCCTCTCCAAGGACGCAACCGACCGGGCAATGGACAGCGCCGATATCGGCACGCTGAAGCGCCTGAATGAACTACTGAACCAGGAGCGCGCCGCCCGCAAAGAAGCCGAGGCCCGCGCCGATCAGTTCGCCAAGGAGCGGAACGACCTGGCCGCCGCTGTTGGGCGCATGGAAGGCAAGATCGAAGCGCTGACAAGCCAGGTCGCCCAGCTCACTGACCGCGTGACGCAGCAGAGCGACGAGATCACTCGCCTGCGCACTAAGCTGGGAGGAATCGCATGATGGACAGATGCGCATTGGAATTTATCGCGCGCCGCTGGTGGCGCCGGGCTGAGGTCTGGGCCATTGCAGTCGTGCTGGTGGGTGGTGGTGCAGTTCTGGGTTACCAGGCCGCCTACTGGTCGCTCGCCGAGAAGCAGAGCAGCCAAGTGACCGACATTCGCAAGGCCTACGACACCGCGATGGGTGAGCGCGACAAGCGCCTGGAAGAGCTGACCCGCCAAACCGGTACTGCTGCCGACAAGGCCACGAAGGCCGCAACGACCGCGGCCCAGGCTGCCGACAAAGCTGACGAAGCCCTCAACCGGGTATCGCAGTAACGCGCGCCACGTTTTCGAATGCGCCAAATCGTGGCGCGAGGTTTTGCAGATGAGCAAAGTGATCCGCCTGCGGCACGCGCTACCGTTGGGCCCGGACATCAACGCATCGGTGAGCGCGCTCGACAAGGCTATTGCCGATGCCGTGGACGCCGCCAAGGCTGCCGGACTTCCCCAAGGCCTGATCGTTGGATTGCTCCACGGCCATGCCCATGCCCAGACATTCCAGATGGTGAAGCAACAGGAATAAGGTATTGGCGCTGAATCCAGTTAACGGTTCAGCTCCTAACTGGAAACCACAGCCACTCTCCGTCCTGGGTAATGCTGTCCACTGGATACACCACGAAGTCACCATGTGCTTCATCAGGAAAGCAGAACTCAATTAACGAAGTGTCAAGCCAGCCTTCGAACGGCTCGGTTTTCACGCCAAGCCAGCTGAAGCCCTGATTGCTTTTCTGATACGTATCAGTGCTTTTATCCAAAGCTCCCCGATGCTGGCTAAACGTAAATGAGGCTCTTATTTCCCGGGTTATAGTCGGCTGTTCCGCCGGCCTAAACGAAATCTGTGCTGTCTTGAACTCCATACGATTGACCCTCCCATAATTTGAGCATCATCAATACCACGAAAATCCGCAGAATGAAGTTATGCGGCGCTTTGGAGAGTTTGAGGCAGACATGAATAGGCCATACCCGCCTGGCGCACTCTTTGAGCTGTCCGATTTATCCGACTTCGGTATTCGCCTGACGCCAGCACCCGAGGCGTGGGAGTGGCTCCAGACAGAGATCCTCGCCGACACCGGCAGCATTCACAACGAAGACCATGCCCACCTACTGGATGCAGACATCCAGGTCATGTGGGCATCGTCGAGCTTCGAGAAACAAGGCCGCACAGTCCTGGGCCAGGCCGAACAGGTAGCGTTCCGCGCTGGCGGTTGGCAGAAAGCCCGGATGGAGCAACAGATGCGTGATTGGTTCGGCGATGTACCGGCCTTCATCATCACCCTTGCTGCCGACTACTGCGCCCAGTGCAGCGACCTTGAGTTCTGCGCCCTGATCGAACATGAGCTGTATCACCTGGCTCACGCGACCGACAAGTACGGTCAACCAGCATTCACCCAAGACGGTGCGCCGAAGATCAAGCTGCAGGGCCACGACGTCGAAGAGTTCGTCGGAGTCGTCCGCCGTTACGGTGCAAGTCCTGACGTTCAAGCGTTGGTGGATGCTGCAAACAGTCCTGCTGAGGTGGGGAAATTGAACATTGCGAGGGCCTGCGGAACCTGTCTGCTCAAGTCGGCCTGATTTTTGACAGGCATTAGACGGAATTCAACCTATGGCAGCCCTGAAAAATGAGGTGAAAGGCTTCATCGTTCAGGCGTTGGCGTGTTTTGACACTCCCTCCCAGGTGGTGGAGCAGGTCAAACAGGAATTCGGCGTTGAGATATCTCGCCAACTGTGTGAGTCGCACGATCCCACCAAGCGCGCCGGGGTGAACTTGGCGGTCAAGTGGGTGACGCTGTTCCATGACACCCGCAAGCGGTTCCGCGAAGAGACTGCTGAGATTCCAATCGCCAACCGCGCCTATCGCTTGCGCGCGCTTGGACGCATGGCTGTAAAGGCCGAGAACTCAAAGAACATGGCCCTTACTGCTCAGTTGCTGGAGCAGGCGGCCAAAGAGGTGGGCGATGTTTACGTGAATCGTCGCCTCGAACCTGAAAAACCTCTGGGCTCCCATGCGGACCAGCAGCACGCCGTTGCTGAATACACGCTGGAGCCTGATGAGAATGTCCCGACTTCCCCGCACCTTTGATCCTCCGGTCAAGCTGACGCCCAAGCAGGCGAACATTTACTGCTGGGGGTTTCAGCCTGAGGCCCGTTTCCGCGATGCGGTATGTGGTCGCCGGTTCGGCAAGACTTTCTTGGGCAAGGCCGAGATGCGCCGCGCCGCACGTCTGGCTGCTGAGTGGGGCGTGAGCGTTGAGGACGAGATTTGGTACGGCGCGCCGACCTTCAAACAGGCCAAGCGTGTGTTCTGGCGGCGACTGAAGCAGGCCATTCCTGAAGCATGGCGTGCACACCGTCCAAACGAGACGGAATGTTCGATCACCCTCAAGTCCGGCCACGTCATGCGTGTGGTGGGGCTCGACAACTACGACAATCTGCGGGGCTCCGGCCTGTTCTTCGTCCTGGTGGATGAATGGGCAGACTGCCCGTGGGCTGCGTGGGAAGAAGTACTGCGGCCGATGCTATCGACTTGTCAGTACCAGATTCCAGGCGTTGGTATGCGTAAGGGCGGGCATGCGTTGCGAATCGGCACGCCCAAGGGCTTCAACCACTGCTACGACACTTATCTGGACGGTAAACCAGGCGGCGAACCGGACCATAAGAGCTGGCAGTACACGTCATTGCAGGGCGGCAACGTTCCTCCTGAAGAGCTTGAAGCGGCTCGCCGGAAAATGGACCCGCGCACTTTCCGGCAAGAGTACGAAGCTGGCTTTGAGAACTACGCGGGCGTCGTCTACTACACGTTCAATCGCGACGAGTGCCGAACCAGCGAGCGAATCAAGCCGGGCGAGGCGTTGCACATCGGTATGGACTTCAACGTCATGAAAATGGCTGCCGTCGTCTATGTCGTGCGTAACGATCTGCCGATGGCCCTGGATGAGTTTCACGGTGTTCGGGACACGCCGGAGATGATCGAGAAGATCCAGACACGGTTCCCTGGGCACTCGGTGGCGGTATATCCCGACGCCAGCGGGCAGAACACCAGCAGCAAAAACGCGAGCGAGTCCGACTTGTCGCTGCTGAAGAAAGCAAAATTTACGGTGATCGTCGACTCCACAAACCCAGGCGTGAAAGACCGCGTGAACTCGGTGAACGCCATGTTCCTTAACGCCTACGGCGAGCGACGACTGAAGGTCAACATCGACCAGTGCCCTCAGCTTACGTTGTGCCTGGAGCGACAGACCTACACCGATAAGGGCGAGCCGGACAAAGATCCGAAAAAGGGTCACGACCATATGAACGACGCCGCCGGCTACTTCATCGCCAAGCGCTATCCGATCAAAGCGATCGTCACTTCTATCAAAATGGGATACGCCCGATGAGCAACGACGTCTCCTTCAAGCGGGCGGAATACACGGCAGTGCTGGACCGCTGGGCGACCATTCGAGACGTCTGCGCCGGTCAGCACCGAGTTGTCGATCGGCTGCCGTACATCAACGCACATGACAAGTCGCCGGAGAACGAAGACCGAAACCGGGCTTACCGCGAGCGGGCGGTGTTCAAGAATGCCACCGGGCACACCCGTAACGGGCTGCTGGGCCTGGCCTTCCATAAGGACCCGACACTCACGGTGCCGAAGAAGCTGGAATACCTGCAGGACAATGCCAACGGCTCCGGGGTGAGTATTTACCAGCACTCACAGGGTACTCTCGAAAAGGTGCTTGAGGCTGGCCGTCACGGCCTATACGTCGACTATCACCAGGATGACGGCATCGGCGGTCACTCGGTGATCCTGTCGTACTGCGCCGAGGACATCATCAACTGGCGCACTGGCATGGTGAACGGCCATAGCGTGTTGACGCTGGTGGTGCTGCGGGAGTCTCCGGAGATTCCTGACGGCTTCGGCTACAAGACAGCTGAGCAGTATCGCGAATTGGCGCTCGAGGAGGACGGTTTTGTCTGCCGTGTCTGGCGTCGGTCCGGGCCGAAAGGTGGCGGGCCGCTGGCAGTCATCGACGAGTTCAAGCCCGAAGGTGTAACCGGTCGCCTCAAGGAGATCCCGTTCACATTCGTCGGCGCGCAGAACAACGACCCAAGCATTGATGAGTCGCCGCTCTACGATATCGCCATGATCAACCTGGGTCATTACCGGAACAGTGCCGATTACGAAGATAGCGTCTTCTGGTGTGGCCAGGCCCAGCCTTGGATTTCCGGCCTCGATGAGTCATGGCGCGACTGGATGGAGAAGAACGGCGTTTATGTCGGCTCCAGGGCTCCCATGATGCTGCCGGCTGGTGGTGCATTCGGCTACGCGCAACCTGCGCCGAACACCCTGGTCAAGGAGGCCATGGCCGACAAGAACCAGATGATGATCGAACTGGGCGCACGGATGGTGGTGGCTTCACTTGCCACCAAGACCGCTACCGAGTCCCGAGGCGATCAGTCGGCATCCACTTCGGTGCTCGCAGGCTGCGTGGCAAACGTCAGCGAGGCCTACACCCGAGCAATCATGTGGTGCTGCGCCTACATGGGCATCGCTGACAAGAAGGTCGCGTATCAGGTGAACCAGGAGTTCGTTGAGTTGACGGCTGATCCGCAGATGATCACGGCCTTGGTTGGCTTGTGGCAGAACGGCGGCTTCGCGAAGGCGGATCTTCGGTCGTACCTACGCAAGCTTGGGTTGATTGCGCCAGAGCGAACAGACCTGCAAATCGATGGCGAGCTGGAAGAGCAGGGCGACGGCCTGGACCTGGACGACGAGGACAAACCAAATGGCGGCAAACCAAGCAATCCTTGACGCCACGATCCGGCACGCGGTCTTCCTCGAAAAGCTCAAGGCGGGGGAGGTGGGCAAGTTTGCTCCCTTCCTCAAGGAGATTGACCGCTCGATCCGTGACCGGCTCACTCAGTCCGACCTGACCGAGTACAACGTCAAGCGTCTGGAAGCGCTGCTGAAGGAGGTGGATAGCTTGCTGCTGGGCATCTTCGATCGCTACAGCGCGCAACTGAACCTCGACCTGGTGGACATTGCCAACTACGAGGCTGAGTTCGAAGCTACGAGTTTGGCCCGATCAGCACCGGTTGGCGTGTCGCTTGATGTGGTCGCGCCTACAGCTGCGTCAATTCGCACGGCGGTGTTAACGAACCCGCTCAGCGTTCGCGGTACCGGCGGCGGCAAGTTGCTGAAGGCCTTTATCAAGGGTTGGACCGGTGCAGAGCGTGAACGCGTTACCGGCACCATCCGGCAGGGCTTCTTCGAAGGGCAGACGAACTTCCAGATCATCCGCAACATTCGCGGAACCAAGGCTGCCGGCTACAAGGATGGAGTTCTCGCCACCACCAACCGTAATGCCAGCACGGTCGTGCACACCGCTATTCAGCATGTGTCGTCCCAGGCGCGCATGGAGGTGGCCAAGGCCAACACAGACATCGTGCAAGAGATCCAGATGGTGGCCACGCTGGATAGCAAGACCAGCCAGTTGTGCCGCTCGATGGACAAACGCAAGTTTCCGGTAGATTCCGGCCCAAGGCCGCCGTTTCACCCGAATTGCTTACCGGGGCACACTCTTGTAACGGCCAGTAGCGGGATCGCGGGCGTAAGTAAACGGTGGTTCGACGGAGAAGTCGTTGTCTTCAAGACATCCTCTGGTCGTGTACTCACCTGCACGCCAAATCACCCGATACTCACGGACAAGGGATGGGTCGCTGCGAAGGAGCTTGATCTCCGAAGCAACGTAATCTGCGACGGCAGCAGTAAGTGGGCTGGTGTTGTTGACGGCGACGACCATGACATGCCATCCAGCATTCATGAGGTAACGGAAGCGTTCCTCAGTAATAGCAGCGTGCTTGCCTGTCCAGTGCCAGTGTCCGCCCCATACTTCCACGGCGACGGGGTGGGCAGCGAGGTTGTCAATCAGCGCCCAATAGTTTCCAGGTAACAGCGTCCAAAACTTTCCAGTCGGCTACGTGGTTTTCATCTGTTTCTTGCGCTGTTTGAAGCGGAACGAGTCATTGCCGGTTTCTAGGATTTCGCAGTGGTGGGTGATGCGGTCGAGCAGCGCGGTGGTCATCTTGGCATCGCCGAAAACGCTGACCCATTCGCCGAACGACAGGTTGGTAGTAATGATCAGCGAGGTCTTTTCGTAGAGCTGGCTGATCAGGTGAAACAGCAGTGCGCCACCCGAGTCGGGAAACGGCAAATAGCCCAACTCATCCAAAATTACGGCATCGATATGCAGCAGTTGCTTGGCCAAGTTACCGGCTTTACCTTGTTGTTTTTCCCGCTCTAGTTGGTTGACCAGATCGACGGCGTTGTAGAAGCGCAAGCGCTTTCCTTGATGGATGGCGGCGACGCCCAAGGCGGTGGCCAGATGGGTTTTGCCGGTGCCCGTGCCACCGACCAGGATCAGATTGTGGGCGCTGTCCATGAAGGCGGCGCTGGCCAGTTGCTGGATCTGCCCTTGATCAAGGGGAGTTTCGGCCCAGTCGATAGCGCTCAGGTCACGATGGATCGGGAAACGGGCGGCCTTGAGCTGATAGCGCAAGCTGCGCACCTGCCGATCGGCTTGTTCTGCCTCGATCAGGCGATCCAGCCAGACCTCTGGAGGGCTTGATTGGCGCGGGGCTTCGGCCAATAGCTCGCGCCACGCAGTGGCCATGCCGTGCAGCTGTAAGGTCTTCAGTTGGGCGGCGCGGTCAATGGACATACTGGCCGCTCCTTAGCTGCTCATAGCGGCCGCAATCGGCCAGCGGCTCAATGCGCAGTTGCAGTTGTGCCGGCAGTTCCAATTGCACTGGCCGGGCTGGAGCGGTCAGGCGCCGCAGTTCATTCATCACCAGCGAGCCATTGACCACGCCGCATTCGAGCGCTAACTCGCAGGCCACTTGCAGTGCGTCTAGACCGACCTCGCGGGCGACCAGCAGCAACTCAACAAAGGCGCGATCGCCACGAGGTTGTTTGAGCAGACGTTCGCGAACCTGCTGGATCGCCGCCGGCAAATCCCATTCGACAAAGGGCGCGCCATTGCGCAAGGCGCCGGGCTTCTTCTCCAGTACCGAAAGGTAATGCCAGGGATCGCAGATCAACTGATCGCGGCCAAAGCGGCGAGCGTGCTCGGCGATCTGTGCACCCTCGGCGACGACCAGTACCTCAGTGGCAGTGCTGCGCACGGACACCGCCTTACCGGCCCATTCGGCAGGGACGCTGTAGCGGTTGCGATCAACCCGCACCAGGCAGGTGCTGGAGGCGCGCAGCATCTGCTCGAGATAGCCGTCAAAGGTCGCGCTGAACGCGCGCAATAACGGTTGCTCGCGGGCGAAATGCTCGGCAATGCTCTGGCTGCGTTCGGTAGGATGCTCGCGCTGGCTCAGCTCGCGGCAACGTAATGCCAGCCAGTCATTAAGCGCCGCAAAGCTGGCGAAACGCGCCATCGGCGTGAACAGCCACTCGCGGACATTACCCACCTGATTTTCAATCTGACCCTTTTCCCAGCCCGAGGCCGGGGTGCAGGCCACCGGCTCGAACAGGTAGTGATTGGCCATGGCCATAAACCGACGATTAAAGCGTCGCTCCTTGCCGACCAGGATCGCCTCGACCACCGCCTTGAGGTTGTCGTATATGACCCGTTGCGGCACCCCACCAAAGAACGCAAAGGCCCGGTTATGGGCATCGAACACCATCTCCTGGGTCTCACGGGGATAGGCTGCGACGAACATCTGCCGGCTGTAGGCCAGACGAAAATGCGCCACCTTGATGGTCTGCGGCACGCCATCGATCTCGACGTGCTCATGGCTCCAATCGAACTGACAAGCATCGCCGGGTGCGAACACCAGCGGCACGAACGCCTGAGTTGTCGTTGGCCCGTTCTTGACGGATTTCCACTGTTTTACAAAGCGCTGCACGCTGTCGTAAGCGCCGCGATAACCCTCGATCTGCAATCCCTCGAACAACCGCTGCGCCGTACGGCGCTGGGCGCGAGGTAAATGCTGCTCGGTATTGAGCCAGGCTTGCAGAGTGACTTGAAACTCACCGAGCTTTGGCGAGGGCTGTTGCTGACGCGCATACACCGGTTCAGCCGTCGAGTGCAGATGCTTGCGCACCGTTGGCCGGGAGAGTTTAAGGCTGCGCGCAATCGCACTAATGCTCTCGCCGCTAACCAGATGCCGGCGCCGAATTTCGGCAATTATATCCATCGATAACACCCCAGATTCTCCGGCCGAAAGACCGGATGGTTGCACACCCCGGGGTGGAAACTATTGGACGCTGTTTACCCCGGAAATCTGGAAAGTTTTGCACGCTGATTAACAGCGAGGTCGCAGTTATAGGGGCCGATAGGGTGTTGGGTGGTGGGGTATATGCCGCGATTCACCAGCATCGTAAAAAGCTGGGTCTCGTACCTGGAGATGCGCGCCGATCGGGTCTGATTAGTAATCGCGCGTTGAGCTTTCTCTTCCGCGCTGTGGACTCTACCTCTTGCAGCTTCGTTAGCTCGATGAGCAAGGCGCTTTCGCTCGTCCGGAGCTGTTGTAGCCATGCGCGCACTCTGCTGCTCACTTCGGTTTCTAGTCGGAACACCTGCCAGCTTGAGATGCCTGATGATGACATTTGGGGCGACCTTGAAATAAGTAGCTATACCGGAGATTCCGACGCCGGAATTGAACATTTCAATCAGTCTTTCGGTCGGCAGTTCGATTTTCGGCCTTCCGGCGTTACGCATGACGACGCCAGCCTCACTGAAGGATCGATAGAGTACGGCTCTGCTGACACTGAATTGGCTGCAAATATCATCAATGGATGCTCCGGCCACGTATTTTGCGACCAGATCGTCGAGATTCGGAACGATGGTTTTTCTGGGCATGTTTACAATCTTGAAACGGTAGATGGCTGGTATTTTGCTGGTGGAATCGTAACTCATAACTGTCGAACAACGTTTGTACTGCTTACTTCTCTCAGTGAAATTTTTGCAAAAGGCGCTACGAGGGCTTCAGTGGGCGCCGATGGCGGTCAGCAGGTCAGTGCTGACCTCGATTACTACCACTGGCTTCAGCAGCAGCCTGCTTCTTTCCAGGATGTGGCTATCGGTCCGGTCCGGGCCAAGCTATTCCGAGAGGGCGGGCTGAGCATCGAGCGATTCACCGAGCTGCAGCTTGATCGCAACTTTGCGCCGCTGACTCTGGTGCAGATGAAGGGGCTGGAGCCGCTGGCCTTCGAGCGAGCAGGGATCTAACCGAACACATTCAATCAGCCGCCTCCGGGCGGTTTTTTATTGCCTGCAAAGCGGGCGAAACATACCCAAGGGGTGCATCAACGTGGCAGAAGAAAACGAAATCGACCTGGAAAACCCGGCAATCAAGGCCGCTATCGCGACTGCCGTTGAAGCATCTGTGTCTGGTCTCAAAACTAAGAACTCGGAACTGCTGGGCAAGCTGAAGGAAACCTCCGGCAAGCTGACCCAGTTCGAAACCCAGTTTGAAGGCATCGATATTGAAGCCGTCAAAGGCCTGCTCAGTCGCGCCGGGCAGGACGAAGAAACCAAGCTGCTGACCGAGGGCAAGGTGGACGAAGTCTTTAACCGTCGCACCGAGCGCTTGCGTGGCGACTACGACAAGCAGTTGAAGACCATCAGTGAGCGCGCCGAGAAGGCTGAGTCCTTCGCTGCCAAGTTCCAGGGTAAAGTCCTGGGCGACTCGGTACGCGGCGCAGCACTGAAGGCTGGTGCGCTCCCTGAAGCGACAGACGACATCATCCTGCGCGCCAAAGGCGTGTTCACCCTTAACGAAGATGGCGATGCCGTCGCCGTTGATGAATCCGGCCAGGTCATCCTCGGTAAAGACGGCAAGACCCCTTTGACTCCGCTCGAATGGGCGGAATCTCTGCGCGAAAGCGCACCTCATCTGTGGCCAAGGGCTTCAGGGACATTTGCCCCGGGCGGGGGTGGCGGCAAGGCTGCATTCAAGCGCTCCGAAATGACTTCCGAGCAGAAGCGCGACTTCCAGCGCAAGCACGGCCAAACCGCATATCTGCAATTGCCCAAGTAAGGGGATTGACTCATGGCTACAACCGTAAATAGCGACCTGATCATCTACAACGATGAGGCGCAAACCGCATATCTGGAGCGTGTCCAGGACAACCTGGATGTGTTCAACGCATCGTCCAATGGCGCAATGGTGCTGGACAACGAACTGATCGAAGGCGACTTCCGCAAGCGCGCCCTCTACAAGTTGAACGGCTCTCTGGAGCACCGCGATGTCAACTCTGACGGCAAGGTAACTGCCAAGAAGATCTCCGCCGGCGAAGCTGTCGGTGTTAAGGCTCCCTGGAAGTACGGCCCTTACCAGACCACCGAAGAGGCGTTCAAGCGCCGCGGTCGTCCGGTCGAGGAGTTCTCCCAGATCGTCGGTGCCGACGTCGCTGATGCGACCTTGGAAGGCTTCATCCAGTACGCAACTGCTGGCCTGCGTGCCGCCATCGGCTCCAACGCCGACATGGTGGTTTCGGCCAACATCGAAACCGACGGCAAGAAGACGCTGACCCGCGGCATGCGCAAATTCGGCGACAAGTTCGGTCGTATTGCGTTGTGGGTCATGCACTCCAGCGCCTACTTCGACATCGTCGACGAAGCCATCACCAACAAGATCTACGAAGAAGCTGGCGTCGTGATCTACGGTGGCCTGCCGGGCACTCTGGGCAAGCCTGTACTGGTGACCGATACCGCGCCGGCGGACGTGATCTTCGGATTGCTGCCAAACGCGGTAACCATCACCGAGTCTCAGGCCCCGGGCTTCCGTTCCTACGAAGTGAATGACGAAGAGAACCTGAGCATCGGCTACCGCGCTGAAGGCACAGTGAACATCGATGTGCTGGGTTACAGCTGGAAAGCCACCACTGGCGGTTCCAACCCAACCCTGGCTGCGGTCGGCTCTGCTGCCAACTGGGTCAAGCACGCTGGAAGTAACAAGGTCACCGCCGGCGTGATGATCAAGCTGACTGCAACGCCTCCTGTCGCTGGCGACTAAGCCTTAAACGCAATGCGCGGTCAGCGATGGCCGCCTTGGAGAAACACATGGAACTGACTTACAGCAACCAGCTCGACGGCTTCGACCCGGAGAAACGTTACCGCAATCCGGAACACTTCGATAAGCCCGAAGCCGGCGTGACCAGCGTGCTGGTGATTGGCGATTGGCCAAGCGTGGTCGACGCATACGAAGCGGCCGGTATTGACGTGTCGGTGAAAGAGGCCAAGCGGGTGCAGATTGTTGGCGGTGCCAACCAGGCCGAACTGGAAAAAGTCATCGCGACTTTGCGGGTTGAACATGGATCGATCGAGATCCTGATTGGTGGCCTTGAGGCTGGCGAAATCCGCCGTCCAGAGGCTGGTGAACTGGCGTTGCGCCTGTTCGAAGTGCTGGGAAGCATCCATGCCTCAGTAGGTGACCTGACTACTGAGCGTGACGGCCTTGCCTTGACTGTCGACGCACTGCGCGGCGAGGTTGAAGCGCTGAAGAAGGCCGCCACCACACCGCCCGCGGATGAGGCCACTCAAATCGAGGCGCTGAAAGCCAAACTCGATGAAGCCAATGTCCAGTACCGGGCCAACGCTTCGAAAGACTCCTTGGAAAAGCTTGTCGCCGAGTTGAGCGGGGCGTGATACGACTGAGATGTAGGCAAGGCTAATAAAGGGCAAAGCAAAAGCTTCGTGAGATCTTCAGAAACCTACTAAATAGGGCGTGATTCAGATAGGTTCTTACTTCTGAACTTCACCGAATCTATGGAGTGGATAATGACGAGCGAAAATGGAGAGCTAAATCCTGAGCTTTACGAGCAAATAAAGAAATTCAGTAGTGCCGGAGATCTGCTCGCTGAGTCAGGCTGCTTTGAGGCAGCAGTGACAGAATATAACAAGGCTTGGGAAATGATCCCTTCACCCAAAAATGATTGGGAGGCCGCAACTTGGATTCTGGCGGCTATCGCTGATGCGTGTTTCTTGTCCGGATTCAAAACCTCAGCTCGCGAAGCTTTGCAATACGCAATGACCTGCCCTGGTGGTCTTGGAAATCCCTTTTTGCATCTGCGTCTTGGGCAGGTTTTGTTCGATGACGGTCAAGAAGACTCTGCAGCAGACGAGTTGATGCGAGCATACATGGGCGCTGGCCCAGAGATTTTCGCAACTGAAGATGCTCGATACCTGACCTTTCTCAAAACACGTGCTGATCTTTGAATTTCTTAACTACTAGGCTGACCGGCGATTTATTGCATTGACTCTGTTTAGGGTTATGGGCACTCCATCGTGTGCGCACTTGGTCGAATTCAGTATTCCGTAAAGCGAGCAGGCAGTCTTAACCCATTCAGCGAGTAAACGCATGACACTCATCATCGAGGACGGTACTGGCAAGCCTGATGCCGAAAGCTACGCGAGCGCCGAGGACCTGGTTAGGTACGCAGTGAAATTCGGCACGGTCATACCCGCAGGTGTTCCTGAGCAGGAAGCGTTGCTGCGCCGGGCGGCTTTGGCTATGGACGGCATGACCTGGAAGGGGCGCAAGACGAACAGCGAGCAGGGACTTTCTTGGCCGCGCCGGGAAGTGCTGCTGGATCACGAGATCAAGCCTAACAACTACCTGCCGGCGCGCATTCAGTACGGGCAGATGGCCCTGGCGGCCGAGATACATCAGGACGATATCGACCCAATCGACAAGCGCAAAGGCGCTGTGACGCTGGAGCGTGTCGAAGGTGCGGTGACCCGCGAATACGCGACGATTTCCAACACCAGCGGCCGACTGTTGCCTGCGGCGCCTGATCGACCGAGTTCTACGCAGTTTGCCGACTACCTACAAAAGCGCGGGTTGTTCGCGGTCCGCGCATAGCTGCAACGGAGACCACCATGGCCACCTTCTACGACGAAATGGCCGTGATGGCTCTGGAGATGATCTCAGAGTTCGGCCAGCCCGTGACCATCAGCAAGACTGAGCCGGGCGAGTACGACCCGGAGACGGGCGGCGAGACGCCGGGCGCAAACGTCGAGCAAATCGCCCAAGGCATCCTGCTCGACTTCACCGGCCAAGAATTCCAGAACAACAGCCTCATCAAGCAGGGCGACAAGAAACTCAAGATTGCAGCGCAGGGATTAGCCTGGATGCCTGGCCTTCTCGACAAAGTCGTGGCCCAGGGGCGCACCTGGTCAATCGTCCCGCCGCTGAAAGAGGTCAACCCGGCTGGCACACCGATTCTTTATGAGCTGCAGGTGCGGTCGTGACCAACAAGTACGCGAGCATGAACGGAAGTTTTGCCGAGAACATTCGCGACTTCGCCGAGCGCGCTCAAGCCGGAATCGACGCAACCATTCGCGAGATCGTGATAGAGATCGGCAGCAGCGTCATCCGCATGTCACCGGTGGGCAATCCAGAGATCTGGGCTGCGAACGTCGTTCACCGGCAGGCGAACAAGCGAGCCGCCGATGACTACGACTTCAAGGTTTCGGTGCGCAACACGATCATCAACCTCAACGAATCGAACTTCACCAAAGCCGGCAAACTGCGGCGCGGTGTGAAGTTGGCCAAGCCCCTGACCAAGACCGAGCTCGACCAGAACTTCAACGTTAACGGGTTGGTTGCTGGCAAGGACTACGTCGGCGGGAGGTTCCGCGGGAACTGGCAGTTTTCGATTGATGCCCCAGCAGATGGCGTTCTTGATCAGATCGATGTCAGCGGTAACGTCAGCATCGCCGTGCTCAAGGCACAGGTTCAAACCCTGACCGCGGGGCAGACGGCCTACATCGTGAATAACCTGCCCTACGGAATCCCACTTGAGTATGGGCATAGCAAGCAAGCGCCTCACGGGATGATTCGGGTCACGTTGTCTCAGTTCCAGAAAACTGTCGATGACGCCATCAGGAATAACCAAGTATGAGCCACGCCATCATCGCATCGATCTATGAGGCAAAGCTGCTCGCCTGGAGCAAAGCGCGTGCGGAGCCCATCAAGGTCGTGTTCGAAAACACTCAGTACGACCCTGCGGACGGCGATACCTATCTGCGGGCGTTCATGCTCCCAGGCGATACCGCGAGCAGCACGCTCGCTGGCGACCACCGCGCATTCATCGGCGTCTACCAGGTCAGCATTGTGGCACCGGCCGGCACCGGCAAGACCAAGACGAACCCACTTGTGGCTGAGTTGACCACGCTATTCCCGCTTTATGCGCGAGACACAAAGGCAGGCCTCACCGTCGTTACGATGTCGCCAGTTGATCCTGGCCCAGGCATCACAGACCCGCCGACTTACACGGTGCCGGTGTCGTTCGAGTACCGAGCCGACACCGCCTGATCCTAGACGGTAGAATCCATTCATGAATTGGTTTGGGAATACCTGCGATGGACGAAATCAGGAAGCAGCGACTTCAATATCTAAGTGAGTGGGTAGAGGACCACTGCTATAGGAATCGCGAAGAAATCGCCTTGAGCGAGCGGTGCTTATGCGTCGGATGCGGTCTTTGGCTTCTGCCCACTGAAATTATAAAGTGGTACGAGGATAAGCATGCATGCTGTCCAGGCTGTGGCCTTACCGGTGTGGTCGTAGGTTCGAAATCCGGTATCCCTTTGGACGAGGTCCGAAGCAATATGAAAGTCGATTAGCAACAAACAACATTTAGCCCGTTGGGCAAACCCCGAAACCCGCCTCTGTGCGGGTTTTGTCATTTCTGAAAAGAGGAAACACCCATGGCCGGCATCCAAATGCCCAACGGCGCTACCCTTGAGATTGCAGCCGCCTACGGTCCAGCGATCCCATTCACTGCTTTGACCAATGCCAATCCAGCCGTAGCGACCGCTGCGGCGCACGGCTTGGCTGAGGGTGACGTAATTGCTGTTAACTCCGGCTGGACCCGCCTCGATGGTCGCGGCGTTCGAGTTGGGGAGATCGCCAGTGGCACGTTCGCGCTTGAGAGCGTCAATACGACCAGTATTCAACAGTATCCCTCGGGCTCGGGGATCGGTTCCGTTCGCGAGGTTACAGCCTTCACCGAGATCTCTCAGATCACCGAGATGAATTCCAGTGGTGGTGATCAGCAGTTCCTGACCTTCGGCTTCCTGGCTGACGATGATGATCGCCAGATGCCAACCACCAAAAACCCGATCACGCTGACCATCACCGTCGCTGATGATCCTTCCAAGCCCTATGTGGAGGTCTGTGAGGCTGCCGATGACGACAAGCAAGCGCGCCTGCTCCGACTCAACCTTCCTGGCGGCAGCAGCATCATCTACAACGGCTACGTGTCGATCACCTCGACGCCGACCATGTCCCGCAACAACTTGATGACTCGCGTCATCAGTATCGCCCTGACCGGTCGTCCAACCCGCTACGCGGCCACGGTGTAATCGATGGCCAAGTTCAAGTTGATCCAAAAGCCGACCTTCAAGGCACCGGTGATGATCCAGCGCGCCGGCTACACCGCTGAAAAGGTGGAGTTCGAGTTCAAGTATCTGGACCGCACCGCGCTTGCCGAGCTGTATACCGGCTGGAACGAGCGGCACGACGAACTGGGCAAGCAGGTCGGCGACATGGACCTCAAAGCTTTCACCGCCGCCCAGATCGCCCTGCAAGCAGACCAGCTGTTGGATGTGGTGGTGGGCTGGGATATCGAAGAGGAGTTCACACCTGAAAACGTGCGCATCCTCGTCAATTCGATCAACTCGGCGCCCAAGGCAGTGTTGAGCGCGTACGCCGAAGCCTTCAGCGAGGCTCGCCTGGGAAACTCCTAAGCGCCTCCCGCGCGCTCTATGAGCCAGGGCCATCGGATGCAGACCTGATGGCCTTCGGTTTATCGCGCCAGGACATCCCCGACAAGGAAGTCGGAATCTGGCCGGACAACTGGGAGGCCTTCAAAGTCTTCGAGGCCATGAGCACCCAGTGGCGCACAGGCGCGTGCGGCGCGACAGGAATGGACTACAGCGTCCTCGCCGGCGTGATTCGGATGTGCGGCGTACCGATCAGTCAGCGACAAACGATTTTCAGCGACTTCCGGCGGATGGAGGCTGAAGCCCTGCAGGTGATGGCGGAACAGAGAGAAAAAAAATGAGCACCAATTTCGCTTCCCTGGGTATTGCGGTCGAGTCGTCGCAGGCCGCAAAGGCTGCTGACGATCTGGATAAGCTGGTCGATTCGGCGGAAGGTGCCCAGAAGGCCATTGATGACCTCGGCAAAACCGGTGAAGGCCTGGCCAGCACCGGCAAGAAGGTTTCCCAGGCCGAAGCGGATGTTGCTCAAAGCATCGACAAATCTACGGCGGCCAGGGATCGGCAAGCTGGAGCAAGTCGCAAGGCAACTGACAGCGCAGTAGCGGAAATCTCCGTCATCAGTCAGCTCGACAAGGCGATGACGGGCAATATCTCGAGCATGGAATCGCTGGTTCAGGCCGAAGGCTTGCTGGAGCGCGCCCGCAAGGGCGGCTTGGTCACCATCGAGGAGCAGGCGAAGTACCAGGATCAACTGGGAAAGGCCTACGACAAGATTGAAAAGGCGGAAGCTAAAGAGCTGGCCCAGAAGCAAAAGCTGATCGAGGCAGAGAATCGCCAGATTGAGGCACTGAAGCGCACCGTCAACGGTATTGATCCAGTGACCGCCAAGCTGGTGAAGCTGGAGGCTCAGGAGAAGGCGCTCAACGACCTGCATAAAGCTGGTCAGATCGACGCTGAGCGCTACAACGAGGCTCTGGCTAAGATCGGTAAAGACCGGGCGGGCCTCACTGAGGCCGCTAGCGCCTTCGACAAGCTGAAGCTCGGCACCCGCCAGGCTCAGGAAAACGTCATGCAGCTCGCCAATGCCATCCAGGCGGGCGATCTGGGTAGTGGTGCGCGCGCGATCGCTCAGCTTGGCGCTGGCGCCGGTGAGTCGGCGAAAAGCTTGGCAGGCATGCTGATCCCGGCTGGCCTGCTGGTCGCGGTAATCGGTTCGCTGGGCTATGCGTACTTCGATGCGATGAAGCAGGCGCGCGAGTTCAATGCCGCTATCAATGGCGGTACTAACGGTGCCGGGCAAACCATTGAAAGCCTGAAGGACATGGCCGACGGCGCTGGGCGCGTCACCGGAAACCTGTCCGGTGCGCGAGAGGCCGTGGTTTCGCTTGCGTCTGGAGTGGCTACCAGCGGCACCCAGATGCGAAATCTGGCTGAAGCAGCAGCCGCAGTCAGCGAAGTTACCGGTCAGGGGGCGGGCGAACTCGCCAAGTCCTTTGCCACCGCTGGCGATAGAGCTACTGAAGCCGCCAGCAAGATCAGCAGTCAGTATGGGTTGCTCACCCTTGAGCAGTACCAGGTGATAAAGGGGCTGGATGATCAGGGCGATAGTCAGCGCGCTCTGGATATTCTCAGCGAAGACCTTAACCAGGCCGCACTGGCGCGTCTGAAGACCTATCGTGAGTCGCTTTCGGATGTAGAGCGCGACTGGGACAAGATCAAAAACGCCATCAAGGGCGCTTACGCTGAAGTTCGGTCGGAGATATTCCCTGACCTGGCCAAGCAGATCGAGATCACCCAGCGCGTTCTGGACACCCGCAAGGGCGGCGGAGTTGCGGGTGCCATCTCTAACGGGCTGAGCTCTTTGAACTCGGCTCTTGGTCTTGGTACCGGCGAGCACGACGACTCAACTGAAGCGCTTGAGAAAAAACTTGCCGGGTTGAAAGCCAGGCAGACTGCCAGTTCTAATCTGGCAATCGTCACCGGTGAAAACGCCGACGCAAACCAGAAGGCAATCGAGGCTCAGAAAGCGCTGGATGCGCAACTCGACAACGTCAACCCTCTGAACAAGCGCAAAGCGGGACTGGAAAAGCTTAATAACCAGTTCAAAGCGCTTTACGAAAATGCAGAAAAGGCAGGGCAGAAGTCGCCACTTCTTGAGGGTGTGAGCTACGACGGAAAAAAGTTTTCCGGTGGCGCGTACGACAAACTGCTAGAGGGTCTCGAGGACAAAAATAAAGATCCCAAAGCGGCTGGCACCCAGGTCGACCTGACGAGCTTCAACAACGCCAAGAACGACCTGGCGGCGATCACCGACACCTACAAGAACTACCAGAAGGAACTGGAAGCGGCTCAAAAGGCTGGCTTGCTGTCCGAGGAAGACTATCTGCTGCGGCGCCAGGCGCTCATCGGCAACGAACGCGACCAGGTAACTGCAGCCTACGAGGCCGAGATTGCGGCGCTGGAGGCTGCCAAGGGCAAGAAGGCCACATCGGCCGCGCAAAGCATCCAGCTGGAACAGAAGATCGCTGACGCGCGCGCGGGGATGGTCAAAGCGCAGAAGGACGCTGACAGCCAACTTGAAGTCCTGGCGACCAACGAGACCGGGCGCCTGGCCAAGCAAGAGCGGGCGATAAGCACGTACGTGCAGGCGCTGGGGCAACAACAGAGGGCGTTGGAGCTGGCAGGCCAGCGCGCAGTGATCGGCGTGGGACAGGGAGATCGACAGAACGCGCTCAGCGGCGAACTCAACAGCCAGCAAGACCGGTTTGCTCAGCAGTCGCTGGAGCTGGCCAACCAGAAGTCCGACCCATCGCGAAACATGTCGGAAGAGGAGTTCAAGCGGAAGTCGCAAGCGCTCGCAGACGCGAACAAAGCCGCCACTGACCAGATTCGGCAGAACTACGCGGATGTGGAGAACGCCCAGGGCGATTGGACCAAAGGCGCAACAGCGGCTTGGGACAACTATCTGGATTCGGCGCGGAATATCGCCGGCCAGACGAAAAGCCTGTTCGGCAATGCCTTCAGTTCGATGGAAGACGCAGTCGTCAACTTCGCCATGACCGGTAAAGCATCGTTCTCGGACTTTGCAAAATCGATCTTGGCTGACATGGCGCGCATTGCAACACGCCAGGCCAGTTCGGCATTGCTGAGCAGTCTGGTGGGTTCTGCGGCGAGTTACTTGGGCGGCAGTGCTGCAGGTGGCAACGGACTGGCGGCCGGGTCTGCTGGTGCGGCATCTTCCAATCTCGGCGCTTCGGCCGGCGGCTACTCCGGTTCCTACTTTCCGCAAGCTTTGGGCGGTGCCTGGTCGGGCGGTGTGCAGATGTTCGCCGACGGCGGCGCCTTCACCAACTCAATCGTCAGCAAGCCTACGGCGTTCGGCATGGCCAACGGCAAAACCGGTGTCATGGGCGAGGCGGGGGAAGAGGCAATCATGCCGCTGACCCGAACATCCAGCGGCAAGCTGGGCGTTATGGCCATGGGCGGCGGCGGTGCAGGTGCAACGCAGATCAATGTCGAGGTGCACATCGACGGCGAGGGTAACGCTTCGTCCTCGGCTGATGCCCCCGGTTACGACCTGTTCGGCAAGGAGCTGGCAACGTTTGTTGAGCAGAAGTATCAGCAACTGCGCAACAAGGACATGGGCCAGGGTGGAGTCATCAACAAAGCAATCAAGGGGCGCTGATGGCAATCGAACGATTCACTTGGTCAACGGAGAAGGGCGCGGAGGGAGATATCACCCAACGCGTGCGCTCCAAGCAGTTCGCCGACGGATACGAGCAGTCGGTTGAGGATGGTTTGAATAACCAGTCGGAATCCTGGCCTGTGACTTTCACTGGTATGGAATCTCGAATCCTGGAGATCAGGAAGTTCCTCGACCGGCACAAGGGGGCAAAGGGCTTTCTCTGGACGCCACCACTTGGCGTGCTTGGGCTCTACAAGTGCAACGGCTACAAGCCGATTCACCGTGGCGGCCAGGTCTACGCCATCACCGCCACCTTCCAGCAAACCTTTCACCCCTGAGATAACGACCCATGGCACTGATCACGGACATCCAGAAACTGGAGCCCGGCGGCGAGATTCGCCTGTTCGAAATTGACGGTACCGAGTACGGCGCCGATTACCTGCGCTTTCACGGTCACGCCATTCCGCACACACCGGAGGAATTGCTGGCTTACGAGGGATCTGAAGAGGACCTGCCAGCGAAGTCGATCTGGTGGCAGGGCGTCGAGTACGCGGCCTGGCCGGTGCAAATTGAAGGCATCGGTTCCAGCAGCGACGGCACAGCCACTCGCCCGACATTCGTCGCTGGCAACGTCAACGGTCGCGTGACGGCGCTGTGCTTGGCCTTCGAGGACATGCTGAAGTTCAAACTCACGGTTCGCGAGACGCTGGCGCAATACTTGGACGCTGCGAACTTCCCTGAGGGCAATCAAACTGCTGACCCGACCCAGGAAGCGTTGGAGATCTGGTATATCGACCAGAAAACCAGCGAGGACGGCGAGGCCGTGATGTGGGAGCTGTCCTCTCCTGGGGAGATCGACAACCACGGGCTGCCCGGCCGGCAGATGACGACGTTCTGCCACTGGGCCATGACGAACGGATATCGCGGGGCTGATTGCGGCTACACCGGCGCTGCCATGTTCGACGACGAGGACAACCCCACGGGTGACCCGGCGCTGGATCAGTGCAAGGGATGCCTGTCGTCCTGCAAGCTCCGCTTCGGCGAGAACGACGAACTGTCCTTCGGTGGATTCCCCGCCGTTTCCCTGATTGCCCGGAGCTGACCATGCGCAAGCACATAATTGCGGCTATTCAGGCGCATGCTGCAGCCGAGTATCCGCGCGAATGCTGCGGCCTGTTGCTGGCCGTGGGTCGCGCTCAGAAGTACTTTCCGTGCAGGAATATCGCCACGGAGCCCAACGAAGAGTTCCGGCTCGATCCTGAGGACTACGCTGCGGCGGAAGACTTGGGCGAAGTGATCGGCATTCTTCACTCGCACCCGGACGCCACCAGCAGGCCGTCACCGCACGACCTGGCCATGTGCGAGGCCACGGCCTTACCCTGGCACATCCTGTCCTGGCCGGAGGGCGACATGCGCACGATCACTCCCACGGGCAGCACGCCGCTGCTCAAGCGGCCTTTCGTGCACGGTGCCTGGGACTGCTGGCAGGTCTGCGCTGATTGGTACCAGCGCGAATGGGGGGTTGAGTTCGAAGTATTCCAGCGCACTGATGGCTGGTGGGAGAGCGAGGAGAACGCCAGCCTGTACGAGCAGCACTACGAGGCTGCCGGCTTTGTGCGCGTCGACCGGCCACAGCGCGGCGACATGATTGTCATGCACGTAGGACGCACGGTGCACCCGAATCATGCTGGCATTTACCTTGGCGCCGATCCGTCGCTACCAGGTGAAGAATCAGGCGCCTTCGGCGCTGGCCCGTTCCTGCTGCACCACCTATACGGCAGGCCGTCGGAGATCATCGTCTACGGTGGGCCTTGGCATGACCGGACATGCCTGATCCTCAGGCACAAAGACCGGCGCGAATCATCTGATGTGAAGGAGGCACTTCAGCAAGTTAATGGACGGTGAGTAGCAGTGGGTTCTCTTCTTCAAAGATGTTTTGCTCAGGCATATTTCTGGAGAAAAAACCCTCAAATACCACCTGGAATCTCTCCCGGCAGTCGTATAGCTGTGCTCTCTTGAGGTTACGTATTTTGTAGCCGTCATTCCGATCGAAGTGGCAGCCAAATGACATGAAACAGTGGCTGAAGATGCGAAACACCTGCCAGTAGAGCTCAGGGTCGATCTCCTCTTCCTTGGCTAATTGATAGAGAGCCCACTCTAAGAGCCAGTATTCATCTTGTGCCCAGCGCGCGTACTCGTGTAGCTGGCCATTGAATGAGTTTTCATCGTAGTCATCGCAGCGCGGGAAGTTTCTTTGAACTACAAATCGAGGGTCCATCAACGCGGTTCCTTACGTCTGCGCGGCAGACGGTCCTTTATCCACAACCGATGATTAAGCTCGGAGTGCTACATGCAAATCATACAACGCTACATGCTGACCATTCACGACCTCTTCACCATCACCGATGGCGATATCTGCGGCGCTGAAATCGAGGTCGCCATTCTGGATGGCGGTGTCGAGATTGATCGGATGAAATTCTCCGGCAAGTGCCAAAGCAAGGATGGGTACAGCCGTGCCTACACTGGTAAACCGGGGCTTACTGCTGATCTCATATCTGGCCCTGGCCATATCACTTTTACGCTGGCATAGGAATTTCCAACTCGCCTAGCGTCATAAATTCAGATCCATCCTTCGTCAGCCGTATCAAGTTGGCATTTCCGCCTATCAGGACGCGCTGACCCTTTGGTTTCGCGCCCTCTATGGCGGCCTGCAATCGAATTATTTCTTTGCTGCAATCAGGAAAGTCCCAGTACTCCACAGTTCCCAGTTCCTCAACGGTCAGTGCTGGCTTCATGGCAAGGCCTTGAGGGATCCGCGCGGAGGCAAATTTACTAGTAGACCGGTAGACATAGCCATGAATGTGACCACTATCGTTGGACAACCCAAAGAGATAGATCGTTGCTGTCTGATCCGCGAAGGCGGGTGTGTTGCGTTGCACTTCGCCCCAGATGGACTGAAGGCGCTTGGTCGCTTCGTCGTTGAGAGAATCTACATCCAAGGCAGCACTCTCATCATTCACGAAGGAGATCCAATTGATGAAGACGTCAGCGACTCCGGTTCCGGCAGTGATTAGTCGTAGTCGATCCACGGAGACGGCCTTGTTTGCGTGCCCGAGAAACTCTTCGCTCGGCGTTACGACAAGGGTGTCCGTCACTACAGTAGCTTCATTGTCATCCGTGTAGAAAAGAAGCGAGCTCATGGTGGCTCCAAGCCAGATTGATCTTTCCAGGGAGGCATAACGCTACTACGCCGAACCTCTGCCCAGTTACTGGCATTCCATCCACACTGGATGCCTGGACAGGATCGTGGGAGGGTGATGTCAAATTGACCTCGCGCAACGACAGCTGTAGATTTCCCCCGCGAAATCGCGACTCACCCGTTGCGGGTGAGCAAGAATAATCATCGAATGAAGGGAGTCAACTTGGCCAAATTTATGTGGTTCGTCACCATCGTAATGTCGTTTATTGGTGCGGTTGTCGGTTTTGGCGGGATGATGCTTGCGAAAAGCGCCCCGCAGGAAGCGGCCGCAGCTGCAATGGGGCTGACCTGCGCAGTGATTCCGTACTGCATTGCTCGAGCATTCACTGAGCTTCGCTCTCTGTGATGCCGAAACCGCCCAGCCTATCGCTGGGCTTTTTGCATCTGGTGGACTCGGACGCAGAGTAGATTTGCCAAGGATTTATCGTGCAAGTAGAGCTTGTTCCATTTCAAATTTGTGATTGCAGTCAAGTGCCCTTAACCTTCAGTCGCGCTTTCTTTGGAAAATGGATGATCCGAAATGACAT
>NZ_JBJGXV010000030.1:0-79187 GCF_045447295.1 Pseudomonas sp. O39 | reverse complement strand
GATCAACAGCAGATCAAAAGCAGAGCACGGCGGCCTGAAAGCCGACCTGAGTGGTTGAAGCAAAAGCAGGGCAAAAGCACAGCAGGGGCAGATCAGAAGCAGAACTGCTTTTCTGTGGGAGCTGGCTTGCCTGCGATGCAGACACCTCGGTCCACCAAGTACACCGAGTTGATGCCATCGCAGCGGTTCGGCGGTCCGACAAGCCAGCTCCCACATTGACCGAGTACAGCCTGAAGAGCCTCACACCCTCTGCCCGATGTACCGAGTTCCAAATGTGGGTGCGGCGGTGCGACGATTCGACTTGCTCGCGAATGCGCTGGGTCAGTCACCAGATGCATCAACTGACACGCTGCTATCGGGAGCGAGCCCCTTCCCACATTTAACCGCGTTCAGCTTCCAGGATCAGGTCGGCTGTCAGGCATCCTCGGCGTTGCTTTTGATCTACACCACTCAGGTCGGCAACCGGGGCGCCGTGCACTGCTTTTGATCTTAGGCGGCCCGCTCCGTACAGGCTCTATCAAACGTGACCCGCTGTAAGCCCGGAACCCTGAGTGGCCGTTACCCAAACAACGGATATACACACCAACCCAGTAGCTCCCCCAGGTGATCGGCTATAGTGCCCGACAACTCTGGAAAGGGAGACCCTGTGTGCGAATTGCGTTTTTACTGTCGGCTTGTTTGCTGTGCTTGGGCGCCCAGGCGGCGCCGGTGGATGTGGCAAGCCTGGACCGTGGTGTCTGGCCGGAGAAGCTAAGCAGCCCCGCGCTGTTCGACGTCGCCTCACGCGCCGAAATCCTGATGTTCGCCCATAGTTTGATCGCCAGCGAAGCCCAGGATGAAGCCGTGCTCAAACAGCGCCTGGGCCTGAAGATCATCAACCTGGCCGCCATTGACGACCTGCGCCGGCAACTCTGGCAGCGCCTGCTGGAGAACTACACCTTTGCCGAGCAAAGCTGCGAAGAAGATGCCTCGTTCTGCTACCTGGTGGAAAGCATGGACGACCTGCGCGAACAGGCCGGCAAGTTCCAGGTCAGTGACAACTCTTTCTATATAGGCTGGGCCAACCCCAGCCACAATTTCCACGAGCGCTACCTCGACGAACTGCTGCGCAAAGCCGCGTTGTTCCCGCAGATCAGCAGTGAAGTCGCGCGTTTTGGCGACCACGAACGCAATGGCGACGAATTCAACGACCGCATGTTCCTGCTGACCTTCGACGGCGGCCCGGCACCCGTCAGCGGCAATACTGACTGGCTCACTGACTACCTGCGCAAGCAGAAGCTCAACGCCACCTTCTTCGTCCTCGGCAGCAGTTTGCAAACCCGCGTGGAGCGCAGTTCGGCCGCTGACGTACAAGCGCTGTACCAGGGACAGTGCGTGGGCACCCAGGGCTGGCAGTATCGCTCCCACAGTCATTGGGTCGAGTGGCAAGGCTCGATCACGCGCAGTGCATCGCTGGCGCAGAACCTGATGCCGGAGAACTACGTGCCGCTGTTTCGCCCGCCGTACGGCCAGCGTCGCGCCGACAGCCAGGGCTTCTTCCAGTCCCAGGGTTTGCAGGTGGCACTGTGGGATATCGATTCCCAGGACGAGCCGGGCAAACTCAAGGCCGATGAGGCGGCGCAACGGGTATTGACGTTGATGTTGCTGTGGCGCAAAGGGGTGATTGTGTTTCACGACACTCAGGACAAGGCGCGGGTCGCATTACCGATGTTGCTACAGGCCACGGCGCAAAGCGGGTTGGGTTGGCAGGACTGCCGGGAGGCGTTTCGCTGAAAAAGATGAAGTGCCCGGCCCTGTTGGGGATAAGGCTTTTTCGGGGTGATTTTGTGCGACATTTCGATGCAGGCGGACTTCCGACTTTAACGGGGTCCATGGCACTCGGCTAGTGCTATTCGTCATCCTGAAAAATAAACTTCAGAAAAGTGTCAAAGTGCTTTTTCCTGTCATCGTTTTTGCGGTATTACGAAGTCAGATCGCCGAAACCTGCAACACAGGTGGCGTCTTCCAAGACTCCTCATGTGGGCACTGCACTTGACGTCACTGCGGTGCAGTCGGTGGTCGAATCGAGGCGCAGCACTGTTGTGGTATTGCGTCGACTGGCTCCCACAAAGGTGACCGAGTATGGATGATCATGGACGTAACCCTTCTTCCGACCAGCCAATCCTTTATGTGCTTGATACCAACGTACTGATTCACGATCCAAACGCACTGCTTAACTTCGAAGAACACCACGTCGCTATCCCGATGATCGTGCTTGAGGAGCTCGACAAACTCAAAAGCGGGCACCACAGCGTTGCCGCCGAGTGCCGCCAGGCCATTCGCCTGATCGACAAGACCCTGGGTGAAGCCTCACCCGAGGACGTTGAAGTCGGCGTGCCTATCCAGCGCGGAAAAAGCGGGCCCAAGGGCTTGCTGTCGATTCTGATGAACAAGCGCAGCGAGCCCAACAGCCTGCTGCCGGAGAATCTGAACGACAACAAAATCATCAACCAATTGATCGACCTGCACGCGCGTGACAAGGACTTGCGCCTGGTGCTGGTGACCAAAGACATCAATATGCGCCTCAAGGCACGAGCGTGTGGGATCGCTGCCGAGGACTACAGCACCGACCAACTGGTCGACGACGTGTCGATGCTGTCCCGTGGTTATCACACGATGACCGGCTCGTTCTGGGACCGCGTCAGCAAAGTCGAAACCCGCCAGGACCATGGCCGCACCTGGCACCAGGTACAGCTGACCGACAACCTGCCGGCCGTGCATATCAATGAGTTCATCATCGACGAACAGGGTTTTGTGGGCTGGATCAAAGAGATTCAGGTCGACAAGCTGCTGATCCTCGACCTGCATCAGGAACCCCTGTTGCACCAGGAAGCCTGGGGCCTGAAACCGCGTGACATCTACCAGAGCCTGGCGCTGTATGCGCTGCTCGACCCGGATATCCACCTGGTCAACCTGACCGGGGCTGCAGGCTCGGGTAAAACCATCCTCGCCCTGGCGGCCGCCATCGAACAGACCATGGTGACCAAGCGCTATCGCCGCATCATTGCCACCCGCAGCGTGCAGGGCCTGGACCAGGAAATCGGTTTCCTGCCCGGCACCGAGGCGGAAAAAATGGAGCCGTGGCTGGGGGCGATCACCGACAACCTCGAAGCCTTGCACATGGATGACGAAAACACCCATGGCAGCGTCGATTACATCCTCAGCAAAGTGCCGTTGCAGTTCAAATCCCTCAACTACATCCGAGGTCGCAGCTTCCAGCAAAGCCTGATTTTGATCGATGAATGCCAGAACCTGACGCCGCACCAGATGAAAACCATCATCACCCGTGCCGGCGCCGGTTCCAAAGTGGTGTGCCTGGGCAACCTGGCACAGATCGACACCCCTTACCTGTCCGCGACCAGCTCCGGGCTGACTTACCTGACGGAACGCTTCAAAGACTTCCCGAACGGCGTGCACATTGCGCTGCAAGGGGTGCCTCGCTCGATTCTGGCTGAATACGCCGAGTCCCATCTGTAAACACGCCCATGTCGTAGTTGGTGGCTAAATGCCACGAACCACCCCGGATTTCTCACGAAATCCGGGGTTTTTGTTGTGGGCGACATTTGTCTTCGTTAATGCGTCCAGGGTGCTTGTAGTCTTTGTAATTATTTTGTTACATTTTTTGCCGCCGCAAAAACAAAAACAACGCTGTGTGACTCCCGTCGAAACACCACCTCATTGATTCGACGACGTTTTGAGAACCCCTTCGGGTTTTCCGCGTGACCCTGCCTATTACAAAAAGCCCGATACATCGCTCATTGACGACGCACATATCCAAAGGGAAAGGAATAATGGACGTAGCAGGTAATGGCTTCACTTTGTTTCATCGCAAGCGCAGCACCGGTTCCAAATCAATCCCCCTCACGCCCATCGCACTCGGGCTGGCCTTATGGCTGGGTCAGGGCTCAATGGCCTGGGCGGATGACAGCAACCCCTACACGGCTCAGGTGCTGGAGTCGGCCTTCAGGAAAGCCGTTGCATCGTTCGGCCCCAACACGGATGTCTACAAGAACCTGCGGTTTGCTTACGCAGACATTGTCGACCTCGCGGCCAAGGACTTTGCCGCCCAGTCGGGCAAGTTCGATTCGCCCCTCAAGCAATACTACGAACTGCAGCCGGAAAACCTGACCATCGGCGCCATGCTCGGCGATACCAAGCGTCCGCTGGACTATGCCTCGCGCCTGGATTACTACCGCAGCCGACTGTTCAGCAACAATGGCCGCTATACCACCAATATTCTGGATTTTTCCAAGGCCATCCTCGCGAACCTGCCGGCTGCCAAGCCCTATACCTATGTTGAGCCGGGCGTCAGCAGCAACCTGAATGGGCAACTGAATGCAGGCCAATCCTGGGCGGGCGCCACGCGTGACTGGAGCGCCAACGCCCAAACCTGGAAGACCCCGGAAGCCCAGGTCAACTCCGGCCTGGACCGCACCAACGCGTATTACGCCTATGCCCTGGGCATGACCGGCAAGGGCGTGAATGTGGGTGTGCTCGACTCGGGCATCCTCACCAAACACTTCGAGTTCCAGGGCAAAAATGCCCAGGGCCAGGACCGGGTGCAAGCGGTGACGTCCAGCGGCGAGTATTACGCCACCCACCCGCGCTACCTCCACGACACCCCGGACGGCGAGTTTCAAAAGGGCGAGCACTTCAGTATTTCCGGTGAGTACGACCCGATCATCAATGACGGTCACGGCACGGAAATGTCCGGGGTGCTGGGGGCCAGTCGCAACGGCACCGGCATGCATGGCATTGCCTTTGACGCGAATATTTTTGTCGCCAATACCGGCGGCACCGACGACAACCGTTTCCAGGGCTCCAACGACCTCGACTACAACGCGTTCATGGCCAGCTACAACGCCCTGGCGGCGAAGAACGTGTCGATCGTCAACCAGAGCTGGGGGCAAAATTCGCGCAACGACGTGGAGAACCACTTCGGTAATGTCGGCGACAGTGCGGCCGACAACTTGCGCGACATGACCGCCGCCTATCGCCCGTTCTGGGACAAGGCCCACGCCGGGCAGAAAACCTGGCTGGATGCCATGGCGGACGCCGCACGGCAAAACACTTTTATCCAGATCATCTCGGCGGGCAACGACAGCCACGGTGCCAACCCGGACACCAACGCCAACCTGCCGTTTTTCAAGCCGGACATCGAAGCAAAATTCCTCTCGATCACCGGTTACGACGAAACCAGCGCCCAGGTGTATAACCGCTGCGGCACTTCGAAGTGGTGGTGTGTGATGGGGGTTTCGGGCATTCCGTCCACTGGGCCGGAAGGCGAAATTATCCCGAATGCCAACGGCACGTCCGCCGCCGCACCGAGCGTTTCCGGGGCGTTGGCCCTGGTGATACAGCGCTTCCCTTACATGACCGCCAGCCAGGCGCGGGATGTGTTGCTGACCACCTCCAGCCTGCAAGCGCCGGATGGACCGGACACGCCTGTCGGTAACCTGACGGGTGGGCGCACCTACGACAACCTGCAACCGGTGCACGATGCCGCGCCAGGCACGCCGCAAGTGCCGGGAGTGGTCAGTGGCTGGGGCTTGCCTAATCTGCAAAAAGCCATGCAGGGGCCGGGGCAGTTCCTCGGTTCGGTGGCGGTGGCATTGCCCACCGGTACGCGTGATATCTGGGCTAACCCGATTTCCGATGAAGCGATTCGCGCCCGTCGTGTAGAAGACGCCACCGAACAGGCAACGTGGGCGGCGACCAAACAGCAAAAAGGCTGGCTGAACGGGCTGCCTGCCAATGCCTCGGCGGATGATCAGTTTGAATACGAAATCGGCCACGCCCGGGAACAGGCGACGCTGGCACGCGGTAAGGATTTGCTCACCGGCACGACCTATGTCGGCAGCCTGGCCAAGTCCGGGGACGGCGAATTGGTGCTGGAAGGCCAGAACACCTATTCGGGCAGCACGTGGGTACGCGGCGGCAAGCTGTCGGTCGACGGCTCGTTGACCTCGGCCGTGACGGTGGATGGCAGCGCCGCGGGTACGGTGAACGCGGATAACGGTGTGCCGACCACCCTGGGCGGCACACTGGCCGGTAACGGCAGCGTGGGAGCCTTGACCGTGAACAATGGCGGCCGTGTGGCGCCGGGTCATTCGATCGGCACGCTGCACACCGGTAACGTCACCTTCAACCCGGGTTCGGTGTATGCCGTGGAGGTCGGCCCGAACGGGCAGAGCGACCAGATCCAGAGCAGCGGCGTCGCCACGCTCAATGGCGGTGTTGTCACCGTGTCCCTGGAAAACAGCCCCAACCTGCTGTCCGCCACCGAAGCCCGAAGCCTGCTGGGCCAGCAGTTCAACATCCTCAGCGCCAGCCAGGGCATCAACGGCCAGTTTGCGGCGATTACGCCCAACTACCTGTTTATCGGCACTCAACTGAACTACCAGCCGAACCAACTGAGCCTGGCGGTGGAACGCAACCAGACGAGTTTTGCCAGCGTCGCGCAAACCCGCAACGAACGCGCCGTGGCAACCGTGGCCGATACATTGGGCAGCGGCAGCCCTGTGTATGAAAGCCTCCTGGCCTCGGACTCCGCCGCCCAGGCGCAGGCCGCGTTCAAGCAACTGTCGGGGCAGCTGCACTCGGATGTGGCGGCGGCGCAAATGGCCGACAGCCGTTACCTTCGCGAAGCGGTCAACGGTCGTCTGCAACAGGCCCAGGCGCTGGATTCCAGCGCGCAAATCCAGACCAGCGATAACGGTGGCTGGGTGCAACTGCTGGGGGGTCGCAATAACGTCAGCGGCGACAACAACGCCAGCGGCTACTCCTCGTCCACCAGCGGTGTGCTGCTGGGGCTGGACACGGACGTCGGCGACGGCTGGCGCGTAGGCGCGGCGACCGGCTACACCCAGAGTCATCTCAATGGCGAGTCGGCTTCGGCGGACAGTGACAACTATCACCTGTCGGTCTACGGCGGTAAACGCTTCGACGCCATCGCCCTGCGCTTGGGTGGCGCCACCACCTGGCATCGCCTGGACACCTCGCGGCGTGTGGCTTACGCGAACCAGTCGGACTATGACAAAGCCGACTACAACGCCCGCACGGACCAAGTGTTTGCCGAGATCGGTTACACCCAGTGGAACCTGTTCGAACCCTTCGCCAACCTGACGTACCTGAATTACCAGAGCGATTCGTTCAAGGAGAAGGGCGGCGCCGCAGCCTTGCACGCCAGCAAGCAAAGCCAGGACGCCACGCTGTCGACCCTGGGCCTGCGCGCGCATACCCAATTGGCGGTCAGCTCGACGTCGGCAGTGACGTTGCGCGGGGAGCTGGGTTGGGAGCATCAGTTTGGTGATACCGATCGCGATGCCTCGCTGAAGTTTACCGGCAGTGACACCGCCTTCGCCGTCAACAGCGTGCCCGTGGCCCGTGATGGCGCGGTGATCAAGGCCAGTGCGGAAATGGCGTTGACCAAAGACACGCTGGTGTCCTTGAACTACAGCGGTTTGCTGTCCAACCGGGGTAACAACAACGGGATCAATGCCGGATTTACGTTCCGCTTCTAATCCCGCGTTGTTGGTTATGAGGGGCGCACTGAGCAATCAGTGCGCCCCTTTTTTGATGGGATAAACAGCCCTGCGCAAAATTGACTCACAGGTTTACAATTGCCGCTCCTGATCAGGAGTATCCCTGTGCTGACTCATCTCGATTCCCAAGGTCGCGCCCATATGGTCGACGTCACCGACAAAGCCGTGACGTTCCGCGAGGCCGTGGCCGAAGCGCGGGTGCGCATGCTGCCCGACACCCTGAAAATGATTGTCGACGGCGCCCACCCCAAGGGCGACGTGTTTGCCGTGGCCCGCATTGCCGGGATCCAGGCCGCTAAAAAAACCAGTGATCTGATCCCGCTGTGCCACCCGCTGATGCTCACGGGCGTCAAGGTCGAGTTGAGCGCCGATGGCGTCGACGCCGTGCATATCCTTGCGCGTTGCAAACTCAGCGGCCAGACCGGCGTGGAGATGGAAGCGCTGACCGCTGCCAGTGTCGCAGCGCTGACGATCTACGACATGTGCAAGGCCGTGGACCGTGGCATGACCATCGAAAGTATTCGCCTGCTGGAAAAGCTCGGCGGTAAAAGCGGGCATTTCAAGGCGGACCAGGCATGAGCATCAACGTACTGTTTTTTGCGCGCTACGCCGAGGCGGTGGGTTTCGATTCACTGGAGATGGAGGGCGATTTCGCCACTGTCGATGCTGTGCGTCTTGCGCTGGCCGGTGACCCGGAGTTTGCCGTGCTCAACGAACCCAGCCTGATGTGCGCGCGTAACGAAGAACTTTGTTCGTTGGACGAGCCACTGAACGATGGTGATGAAGTCGCGTTTTTCCCGCCTGTGACCGGAGGCTGACCATGGCCATTCGGGTGCAGGCTGAGGCGTTTGATCCGGGCTTCGAAGTCAACGCGATGCATGCGGCCAATGTCGGCGTGGGCGCGGTGGTGAGTTTTGTCGGCTATGTGCGCGATTTCAATGACGGCCGCGACGTGTCGGGCATGTTCCTTGAGCACTATCCCGGCATGACCGAAAAAGCCCTGGCCAAGATCGCGGTGGAAGCCGAACAACGTTGGCCGTTGCTCAAGCTGGAAGTGCTGCACCGCATCGGCGCGCTGGAGCCGGGCGAGCCCATCGTTTTTGTTGCGGCAGCCAGTGCGCATCGCCAGGCCGCGTTTGATGCCTGTGCGTTTGTGATGGACTACCTGAAGACCCGGGCGCCTTTTTGGAAGAAAGAGAACACCCCTGAAGGCCCGCGCTGGGTGGAAGGGCGGGGCAGCGATCACGCGGCGGCGGATCGCTGGAAGTAAACAGCTGACTAAATGTGTGTGGAGATCCAAATGTGGGAGCGGGCTTGCTCGCGAAAGCGGTGTCTCAGTCAGTACATCTTTAACTGACAGACCGCATTCGCGAGCAAGCCCGCTTCCACATTTTTAATCGCATTCCGGCTTACGGGCGTTTGCGTTCCACAGCCCGCAGCAAATGCGTCGGCGGCGTCTCGCAACTGATCTTGCGACCCAGCAACGTCTCGATCGACGGCAGCTGGTACGAGTCATCTTCCCCGGCAAAGCTGATCGATACACCCGCAGCGCCTGCACGGCCGGTACGGCCAATGCGGTGCACGTAGTCATCCGGCACTTCCGGCAGGGTGAAGTTGATCACATGGCTGATGCCATCAATGTGAATTCCGCGCCCGGCAACGTCAGTGGCCACCAGCACGCGAATCTTGCCTTCGCGAAAGCCTTCCAGGGTCTTGATGCGCTTGTGTTGCGGCACATCGCCGGACAGTTGCGCAGCGTTGACGCCATCGCGTACCAGGCGTTCTTCGATGCGGCGCACTTCGTCCTTGCGGTTGGCGAACACCATCACGCGTTCCCAACCATTGTCGTTGATCAGGTTGTAGAGCAGCTTGTACTTGTCGGCGCCGGCGACGGCGTAGATGTGCTGTTCGACGTTTTCGCTGGCGACGTTCAGCGCTTCGATCTCGACGATGGACGGGTCGGTGGTCCACTGCTTGGCGAGGTTCATCACGTCTTCGGTGAAGGTCGCGGAGAACAGCAGGGTCTGGCGCTCGTTTTTCGGCGGGGTCTGGCGAATGATCTGACGTACTTGCGGGATAAAACCCATGTCGAGCATGCGGTCGGCTTCGTCCAGCACCATCACTTCGACCATGTCCAAATGCACGTCGCCGCGCTGGTTGAAGTCGAGCAGGCGGCCCGGGGTGGCGACCAGGATGTCGCAGTGACGGGCTTCGAGGTGCTTGAGTTGCTTGTCGAAGTCCATGCCGCCGACGAACGTCATGACGTTGAGGCCGGTGTACTTGGTCAGGTCGGCGGCGTCCTTGGCGATCTGCACCACCAGCTCCCGGGTCGGGGCGATGATCAGTGCGCGCGGCTCACCCATGTAGCGTTCTTTGGGCGGCGGCGTTTGCAGCAGCTGGGTGATGATCGAAATCAGGAACGCGGCGGTCTTGCCGGTACCGGTTTGCGCGCGACCAATGGCATCTTTGCCGGCGAGGGTGAAACCCAGCACCTGCGCCTGGATCGGCGTGCAGTACGGGAACCCCAGGTCCTGGATGGCGTGCATCAGTTCCGGGGCCAGTTTGAAATCGTGGAAGCGGGTTTTGCCTTCCAGGGGCTCGACGGCGAAGTCTTCGAGTTTCCACGGGGTCACGGGCGGTTTTGGTGCGCGTTCGCGGCGTGGTGCTTTCGGCGCCGGCGCCGGCGCCGGGGCGGCCTCAGCAGGCAGTACCTGTTCAGGTGGCGTCACCGGCGGTTTCTTCGGCGAGGCGACAGGTGCGGTCCGGCCTGGCTGTTGACCGTCATTGCGGCTGTCGGAGGAGGGGACAGGAGCACTGGGAACAGGCGCGAACGGCTCAGCCTCGCTTTTGCCGAACATCTTCTTAAGTGCTTTGAGCACGGTGATCTCATTAATTGGTTAAGGAATGTACGCCGGCCAGTGTAATGCAAGAAACGGGCGCGGCGTAGTGCGTCTGTCATACGGCTACATAAACGCTGGGTTTCAGCCCAGGCGTGCGGTCAACCAGGCACCGATATCGCGTATCTCTTCAGGTAACACTTCGTGACCCATTGGGTATTCCTGCCATGTCACGGTGACACCACGGCTCTTCAAGTGCTCGTAGGCGCTTCGGCCCATGGCGTTTTGCACCACGTCGTCGTACTGACCGTGCAGGCACAGGGCAGGCGTGCGCTGTTGGCTCGCAGACAATTCCAGCTCGTCACCAAAGGTTGGTGCATAAGTAGAGAGGGCAATCACGCCGCCCAAGGGCCCCTGCCATTTAAGAAAAGCGGTGTGGAAGACCACGGCGCCACCTTGGGAAAAACCGGCGAGGAAAATCCGCGAGGCGTCTATCCCGGTTCTTTTTTGATCTTCGATCAAGTCCGTGACCATTTTGGTCGACGCTTCCAGCTCTTCCAGGCTGATGGAACGGGCTGGGCTCATGGCCTTGATGTCGTACCAGCTGGGCATCTCGTAGCCACCATTGATGGTCACCGGGCGGGTCGGTGCCTGGGGCAATACAAAGCGCGTGGACAGCAAGTTTTCCTGCAGCGCCTCGGCCACCGGCAGGAAGTCGTAGCGATCGGCACCCAGGCCATGCAACCAGATTACGCAGGCGTCTGCGGGCTTGGCGGGCTGTAGAATCAAGGGTTCGGTCATGTCTGCTCCATATATGTGCGTGCGCTCCGATTGGGTGCGTCGGAACGGTGCGCGACGGGTTGATCTGTTAAGAGAATGTCGCAAGGTTGAATCTTTTTCTATTGACCATGGGCTGAAACGACTCAGCCTCCACTCTGGTACGCGCCTTGCTATGTGTAGGTCGATGTCAGAACTATCTTAGGACGGTAACACTATCAGTGACTGCCGCTTGTGGGATAGCAACTGGAATTACCGCGACAACTTCATGCCGCTTGACCCCAAAAAAAGCCAACACGGGTCGATATCGCCTCATAAGGGTGCGCTGAGGTTGGAGCTCCGACACAACAAGAGCAACTGGAGGTTTGAATGAAGGTATTGAAATCCACCCTGGCCATCGTAACCGCGGCCGCTGTACTGGGTGTCAGTGGTTTCGCCCAAGCCGGCGCCACCCTGGACGCCGTGCAGAAGAAAGGCTTTGTGCAATGTGGCGTGAGTGACGGCCTGCCGGGTTTCTCGGTACCGGATGCCAGCGGCAAGATCCTCGGGATCGATGCTGACGTTTGCCGCGCTGTGGCTGCCGCCGTTTTCGGTGACGCAACCAAGGTCAAATTCAGCCAGTTGAACGCCAAGGAGCGTTTCACCGCGCTTCAGTCCGGCGAAGTCGACATCCTGTCGCGCAACACCACCATGACCAGCTCCCGCGATGCGGGCATGGGCCTCAAGTTTCCGGGCTTCATCACCTACTACGACGGTGTTGGCTTCCTGGTTAACAACAAGCTGGGCGTGAAAAGTGCCAAGGAACTGGACGGTGCAACCATCTGCATCCAGGCCGGTACCACCACCGAGCTGAACGTTTCCGACTACTTCCGCGCCAACAACCTCAAGTACACCCCGATCACCTTCGACACCTCCGATGAAAGCGCCAAGTCGCTGGAATCCGGTCGTTGCGACGTGCTGACTTCCGACAAGTCGCAACTCTACGCACAGCGCAGCAAGTTGGCCTCGCCGAAAGACTACGTGGTGCTGCCGGAAACCATTTCCAAAGAGCCGCTGGGCCCGGTCGTTCGTAATGGCGACGACGAGTGGCTGGCCATCGTGCGCTGGGTTGGCTACGCCATGCTCAACGCTGAAGAAGCCGGTATCACGTCGAAGAACGTTGAAGCTGAAGCCAAGTCCACCAAGAACCCGGACGTTGCACGCCTGCTGGGTGCTGACGGCGAATACGGCAAAGACTTGAAAGTGAAAAAAGATTGGGTCGTGCAGATCGTCAAGCAGGTCGGTAACTACGGTGAAGTGTTCGAGAAAAACCTCGGCAAGAGCACACCACTGGAAATCGACCGCGGCATGAACGCACTGTGGAACAACGGTGGCATTCAATACGCACCCCCTGTGCGCTGATAGCTGATGGTTCTGTCACCCGGTGGGCCAACCACCGGGTGATGTTCTGTTCCATTCTTTCCGGGGCACTTCATGCAAAATCAAATCGGCGCACCAAAGCAGAAGCTCAGCTTCAGCGATCCCAAAGTGCGTGCGTGGCTCTTTCAGATCATCACGATTGTGGCGGTGGTCTCGCTGGGCTGGTACCTCTTCAACAATACGCAGACCAACCTTCAACACCGTGGCATTACCTCGGGTTTCGACTTTCTTGAGCGCAGTGCCGGCTTCGGCATCGCGCAGCATTTGATCGACTACACCGAATCGGACAGCTATGCCCGAGTCTTTGTGATCGGCCTGCTCAACACCTTGCTGGTGACCGTGATCGGTGTGGTCCTGGCGACCCTGCTCGGCTTCATCATCGGCGTGGCGCGCTTGTCGCCGAACTGGATGATCAACAAACTGGCGACGGTGTACGTGGAAGTGTTCCGCAACATCCCGCCGCTGCTGCAGATCCTGTTCTGGTACTTCGCGGTGTTCCTGACCATGCCGGGGCCGCGCAACAGCCATAATTTCGCGGACACCTTCTTTGTCAGCAGCCGTGGTCTGAACATGCCGGCAGCGATTGCCGCCGACGGGTTCTGGCCGTTTGTGATCAGCGTTGTCGTCGCGATCGTGGCAATCGTGCTGATGGCCCGCTGGGCCAACAAGCGCTTTGAAGCGACCGGCGTACCCTTCCATAAATTCTGGGCGGGCCTGGCGCTGTTGATTGTGATCCCCGCGTTGTGCGCCCTGATCTTCGGCGCGCCGTTGCACTGGGAAATGCCCAAGTTGCAGGGCTTCAACTTCGTTGGCGGCTGGGTATTGATCCCCGAACTGCTGGCGTTGACCCTGGCACTTACCGTCTACACGGCAGCGTTTATTGCCGAGATCGTGCGTTCGGGCATCAAGTCCGTCAGCCACGGCCAGACCGAAGCCGCGCGCTCCCTGGGCCTGCGCCCCGGGCCGACGCTGCGCAAGGTCATCATCCCGCAAGCCCTGCGGGTGATCATTCCGCCGCTGACCAGCCAATACCTGAACCTGGCGAAAAACTCGTCACTGGCCGCCGGTATCGGTTACCCGGAAATGGTTTCGCTGTTTGCCGGCACGGTGCTCAACCAGACCGGCCAGGCCATCGAAGTCATTGCCATCACCATGAGCGTGTACCTGGCGATCAGCATCAGCATTTCCCTGCTGATGAACTGGTACAACAAGCGCATTGCGCTGATCGAGCGGTGAGGAAACGCACATGAGTTCGCATACGTTCAAACCTGATATGCCGCCGCCGAGCAAAGTCTTCGGACCGATGGCCTGGATGCGCGCCAACCTGTTTTCCAGCTGGCTCAACACCCTGCTGACGCTGTTGGCGTTCTACCTGATTTACCTGATTGTGCCGCCCATCCTGCACTGGGCCATCCTGGACGCAAACTGGGTGGGTACTACGCGCGCTGACTGCACCAAGGAGGGCGCCTGCTGGGTGTTTATCCAACAGCGCTTCGGGCAGTTCATGTACGGCTACTACCCCGGCGACCTGCGCTGGCGCGTAGACCTGACCGTGTGGCTGGCCATCGTTGGCGTGGCGCCGTTGTTCATCTCGCGTTTTCAACGCAAGGCGATCTACGGCCTGAGCTTCCTGGTGTTGTACCCGATCATTGCCTACTTCCTGTTGCACGGCGGGATCTTCGGCCTGACCAACGTGGCGACCAGCCAATGGGGCGGCTTGATGCTGACCCTGGTGATTGCCACGGTCGGCATCGCTGGCGCCTTGCCGCTGGGCATTGTGCTGGCGCTGGGGCGACGTTCGAACATGCCGGCGATTCGTGTGGTCTGTGTGACCTTCATCGAATTCTGGCGCGGCGTGCCGTTGATCACCGTGCTGTTCATGTCCTCGGTGATGCTGCCGTTGTTCCTGCCTGAAGGCATGGGCATCGACAAGCTGTTGCGGGCACTGATCGGCGTGATCCTGTTCCAGTCGGCCTACGTGGCTGAAGTGGTGCGCGGTGGCTTGCAGGCGATTCCCAAGGGGCAGTACGAAGCGGCCGCGGCGATGGGCCTGGGTTACTGGCGCAGCATGGGCCTGGTGATTCTGCCGCAAGCCCTGAAGCTGGTGATCCCGGGCATCGTCAACACGTTTATTGCGTTGTTCAAAGACACCAGCCTTGTGATCATCATTGGCCTGTTCGACCTGCTCAACAGCGTCAAGCAAGCCGCCGCCGACCCTAAATGGTTGGGCATGGCCACTGAAGGCTACGTGTTCGCCGCCCTGGTGTTCTGGATTTTCTGTTTTGGTATGTCGCGCTATTCCATTCATTTGGAACACAAGCTCGACACAGGCCACAAGCGTTAGGAGTTGTTGTTATGAGCGAAGCGATCAAACAGCCTGTGAGCCCTGAAGGCATTATCCAGATGCAGGGCGTCAACAAGTGGTACGGCCAGTTCCATGTGTTGAAAGACATCAACCTCAACGTCAAGCAGGGCGAGCGTATCGTGCTGTGCGGCCCGTCGGGTTCGGGCAAGTCCACCACCATCCGCTGCCTCAACCGTCTGGAAGAGCACCAGCAGGGCCGCATCGTGGTCGACGGCGTGGAACTGACCAACGACCTCAAGCAGATCGAAGCGATCCGCCGTGAAGTCGGCATGGTGTTCCAGCACTTCAACCTGTTCCCGCACCTGACCATCCTGCAGAACTGCACGCTGGCGCCGATGTGGGTACGCAAGATGCCCAAGCGCAAGGCCGAAGAAATTGCCATGCACTACCTGGAGCGCGTGCGCATTCCGGAGCAGGCTCACAAGTTTCCGGGGCAACTGTCCGGCGGCCAGCAACAGCGTGTGGCGATTGCCCGTGCGCTGTGCATGAAGCCGAAAATCATGTTGTTCGACGAGCCGACTTCGGCCCTCGACCCGGAAATGGTGAAGGAAGTACTCGACACCATGATCGGCCTGGCCGAAGACGGCATGACCATGTTGTGCGTGACCCACGAAATGGGCTTCGCCCGCACCGTGGCCAACCGCGTGATCTTCATGGACAAAGGTGAAATCGTGGAACAGGCGGCGCCGAATGACTTCTTCGACAACCCGCAGAATGATCGGACCAAGTTGTTCTTGAGCCAGATTTTGCATTGATCGATGTTTGAAACGATAAACCCGGCCTGGTGCCGGGTTTATTTTTGCCTGTCTAGGAGGCTTTGAGAGCGTCTTGTGTTCCGTTATTGATGGTGCAGGTGAACGCGTTGCGCAGGTCTGCGCCTTCGGACAAGGCCTTGGCGTCAGCGAGTAGATGAGGATAGCGATCCAGCAGGCGCATCAGCACCATCAGCGACTTGGGTGGCGTTATCTCGCCCCGCTCGTAGCGTGAAAATGCGTTGTGCCCGCCACCGGACAGCAGTTCCACGGTTTCTTTTTGCGTCATGTGCAGCTTGCGACGTATACGCTTCAATTCGACGCCGATCATCCGTCGAGCGGCGTGGAGCAAGTCATCACCGGCTTTAGCATGGCGCTCGGAGCAATCGGGGTCATACATGCCGTCCTTGCACAGTTGGCATTCCCAGCCCGAAAGATCATCAATGTGCCGCTCCATACCTTTGACACGCAGGGTTTCACTGCGGCCCTCGAAACGCACCATGGCGTCGGGTGCCCCGCAGATGAAGCAATGTTGGGTTTTCATGGGTTCATCCCTTTGAAGGAGATTACCGGTGGGTTACTGCCTGAGCAGTAAGTGACCTTGATGTAAATCTCCAGACCGTGTGAATGGATGTGGTAGACGTCTTGCCAGACCCGATGATCGGCGTAGGTGGTCATCGACTTGTACAACATCCTGTTTTGTAATTCGAAAACTACCGCTTGCATCTCGCTGATATCGAGGTCGAGATTCTTTCCAGAATCCCTTGCGGCGCGCGTGAATGCCTGTGCTCCAAGCCGCCTCACATCTGCCTTGACCACCGCCAGATCGTAATGAGGTGTGTACTTTTCCATAAGACACCTGAGTCCAATAATTACCCTATAAGGGTAATTTTACCAGTCGAAAATACTGCTCCT
The DNA here is from genome assembly GCF_045447295.1 of Pseudomonas sp. O39. NCBI lineage: Bacteria > Pseudomonadati > Pseudomonadota > Gammaproteobacteria > Pseudomonadales > Pseudomonadaceae > Pseudomonas > Pseudomonas sp. O39. The sequence continues at coordinate 62,539 of NZ_JBJGXV010000030.1, read as the reverse complement.
TTACCTGCCCAAGAACCCTAGTGCGTTGCCTTTGTAGGCAACTCCGAATAGGCTGTAGGAAAATTCATCCTATGATTGGACGAAAGCGCAAAACTCATGACAGACATCGCTCCTTTGATCAAACGCTCGCTGGTTGACCAGGCCCTGGAGCAGTTGCGCCGGCGCATCACCGAAGGCAGATGGGCCATCGGCGAGCGCCTGCCCACCGAGCCCGAGTTGTCCGCCGAGCTGGGCATCAGCCGCAACACGGTGCGCGAAGCCATGCGCGTGTTGGCGTTTTCCGGCTTGATCGAAATCCGCCAGGGCGACGGCAGTTACTTGCGCTCGATGAGCGACCCGCTGGGGGCGATGCGCGCGCTGTCCCACTGCACCCTGGAACAAGCGCAGGAGACTCGGCAGATTCTGGAAGTGGAGGCCATTGGGCTGGCGGCGCTGCGGCGTACCGAGGCAGACCTTCGCGCGTTGCGCGCAGCACTCAAGGCCAGCGCCGAGCTGTACCACGGTGACCTGGAGGCCTATATCAGCGCCGACCTGGTGTTCCACAAACACTTGGTCGATGCCGCCCACAACCCGTCCTTGAGCGAGCTGTACCAGTATTTTTCCGCCGTCGTCGGTGCCCAGTTGCGCCAGACCCTGAACATCTCACCGCGTCGCCAGGCCGTGTTCGACTTGCATATCGCCCTGCTCGACGCCGTGGAGCAACAAGACCCGGAACGCGCCAAATCCCTCTGCCGGCAGTTGATCAATGAACCTTGAAGCCAAACGCCCGACCGAACTCGAAGAACTGTTGATCGACGCCGAAGCAGACGACGAGGTGGTGCAGCACAATCACCCTATTGTCACGCGGCCGTGGCTGTTGCTGCTGGGCCTGATCCTGGTGGCGCTGAACCTGCGCCCGGCGCTGTCGAGCCTGTCGCCGCTGCTGGCCGAGGTTTCCCAAAGCCTCGGTTTGTCGGCCGCCAAGGCCGGTCTGCTGACCACCTTGCCGGTGCTGTGCCTGGGCCTGTTCGCACCGATGGCGCCGATCCTGGCGCGGCGCTTCGGTGCCGAGCGAGTTGTACTGGGAATTCTGCTGACGTTGGCGGGCGGGATCATTCTGCGCAGTTCGTTCGGTGAAGTCGGCCTGTTCGCCGGCAGCCTGATTGCCGGTGCGAGCATCGGCATCATCGGCGTCTTGCTGCCGGGTATCGTCAAGCGCGACTTCGCCAAACAGGCGGGCACCATGACCGGCGTCTATACCATGGCGCTGTGCCTGGGGGCGGCGCTGGCCGCGGGCTCCACGGTGCCGTTGAGTCGCTACTTTGGTGACAGCTGGAACATCGGCCTGGGTTTCTGGATTCTGCCGGCATTGGTGGCGGCGCTGTTCTGGTTGCCACAAGTGGGGCACAAACACGGCGCCCATCAAGTCGCCTATCGCGTGAAGGGTTTGCTGCGCGACCCGCTGGCCTGGCAGGTGACCTTGTACATGGGCCTGCAATCGTCCCTGGCGTACATCGTGTTTGGTTGGTTGCCGTCGATCCTCATCGGGCGCGGCCTCACACCGACACAGGCGGGGCTGGTGCTGTCCGGTTCGGTCATCGTGCAACTGGCCAGCTCCCTCGCGGCGCCCTGGCTGGCTACGCGGGGCAAGGACCAGCGCCTGGCGATCGTGGTGGTGATGCTGCTGACCCTCGGCGGGTTATTCGGCTGCCTGTATGCGCCACTCGATGGCCTGTGGGGCTGGGCGATCCTGTTGGGCCTGGGGCAGGGCGGCACCTTCAGCCTGGCGCTGACCTTGATCGTGCTGCGCTCGCGTGATGCCCACGTGGCGGCCAACCTGTCGAGCATGGCCCAGGGCATTGGTTACACCCTGGCCTCCATGGGCCCGTTCGCGGTCGGCCTGGTGCATGACTGGACCGGCGGCTGGACCGCTGTGGGCTGGATCTTCGCGGTGATCGGCATTGGCGCGATCATCGCCGGGCTCGGCGCCGGGCGTGCGCGCTATGTGCAGGTCACCAGCGAAAAGGTCTAGGGCTACAAGTACTTCAGCGCTCAGGTCGGCTGGGCCTGCTCGCGCAATGCCCATGCCTGGGAGTAACGCCAATGCATGCACGGGGCATCGCAGGGTTACAGGTATCGCAGCTCCACGGTTGCCGAGCCGTCGATGTTCACCTCATTGCTCAGGTCAAGGCCGTCGGCGCGGTTAATGACGGTCTGCACTTGCAAGTCGACCACCAAGTCCTTGGCCGCTAGTGGCTGCAGATCACCGCCTGCCGTGGCGATTGAAATATACAGGCCAGGATCCATGAACCGTTCACGCCACCACGTGGTGCTCAGGTCATAGGTGCCAATCGTCTGCACTGGCACGCTGTCGGCGATCGGATTGGCCAGGACCAGAGAGTAGTCCCCCAACTTCTGATCACCGTTGATAAAGCCCAGGCCGTAGGAGCTGCTACTTGCACCGGCCGAACTCGCTCGGTTGTCGACCGTTTGCAGGGCAAACGTAATGGCCGTTTCACAGTTGACGGTCATGTTCAACGTATCGTTACCGATGATCGTACGCGCGGTCAGGTTCAAATCCTTGGAGGAAATCTTGCCGTGGTCGATCACCCCGCCATTAGACAAGGTTGGGGTGCACGCACTTGGGGTGATGACGCCGCGTACGCTCAGGTCGGTGCTGGATGCCGCGACTGCTTGGCCGACGCCGGCGAGCAGCAGAACGGCGATCAGGGGGTTGATAGACTTGCTCATGGGAACTCCAGTTTTTAGGGAAAAGTGTCGTTGCAGGGCTATAGGTAGATCACTTCCAGCGTGGCGGAGCCGTCCATGAGTGTCTCCACACTCAGGTCCAGGTTCTGCTTGGCGTTGATCACCGCCTCCAGGGTCAGGGTGCTGGTCAGGTTCTGGATTGCCGAAGGCCCGGCGGTGCTGCCGACCACATCGGTAAAGCCCAGCAAACTGTTGGCGCCGATATCGATGGGGTTGCTGTTGGACGTGCGCCATGCCAGGCCACCGGTGGTGGATTCGGTGCCGTAGGTCACCGCCAGGGCATCGGCCACGGTCTGCTTGGGATCGAACTTCACCGAATACACCCCGAGCTTGTTGCCCGCGCTGTCCAGCCCCAACCCGTAATAGATCTCGCTGTTGACGTGGGCGGTGCCGTCGCGGTTATCGCGCATGCGCAGGGCGTAGCGGCCGGGGGCGTTGCAACTGACCGTCAGTGTCAGCGACTTGAGTGGCAGGCGCGTGCCCGTGGCCTGGTTGAGGTCTTTTTGAGAGATCTTGCCGAAGTCGATCATCCCGCCACCGGACAGCACGGGGGTGCAGGCCATCGGGGTTATTTCTCCGCTCACGGTCAGTTCAACGGTGGCGGCGGCGTGTGCTGCAGATACGCAGGCCAGCCACGCACAGGCCGTAAGAGCGCTCAATAGCGTTTTCATGGTTCAGTTCCTAAAGGTACTTCACGGTCAGGGTCACGGACCCGTCGATGGGCACTTCTTCGGTCAGCAGCAGTGTGTTGGCCGGGGCGATGCTTGGCTCGATAGACACAACGGCAGTCAGCTGTTGTACCGGCGCCGGGGCATTGCCTGCCCTGATGGGCGTGAAGGCGGTAAGGAAGTGTGGCGACAGAATGCTTGTCGGCGACCAACTGGAGGAGTCTGTAGAGCCCAGGGGGTACATTTCGACGCCGTCGCCCACGATCGAATGGATGCCCAATCTCGTGGAGCCAAGCTTTTGGTTGCCGTTGATCAGACCCAGGCCGAATGTAGCTCCCAGATTGACGTCGTCGTAATTGGAGCCGAGGCGGTTATCCCTTGGCTCCAGGGCCAACAAGGTCGGCGCGTCGCAGTTGATTGCCAGTGGCAGGCCGTGAGCAGGCAACTGGGTGGGGGCATCGACGCTCAGGTCCCTGGCGGCAATTTTGCCCAGGTCATACACGCCACCATTGGACAGGCTGGGTGCACAGGCATTGGGGGTGATCAGGCCTGAAACGTTCAGGTCAACGCTGGAAGCTGCCTGAGCCGGCAAGCCTGTGACCAGGCAGGCAAAGGTGGCCAGAGAGATCAGAAAGGGTTTCATGGTGTGCTCCTATAAATAGTGAATTTCGAGAGTGCCCGAGCCATCCAGCAGCACCTGATTGCTCAAATCCAGCGAGCCCAGAGGCGCAATGACCGCTTCCAGGCTCAGCGTGGTGTTGAGCGTTTGAATGGCACTGGGGCCGCTGGTGCTGCCGGACGTAGCGCCAAAACCCAGGTAGCGATTGGCGCCGACGGCAGCGACGCCCGTACTGGCGCCACTCCATGGCAGTGCGCCGGTGGCGGAGTCGGTTTGAAAAACCTGGGTGAAACTGTCGGCAGTGGTGCGCGCCGGGTCGAACAACAACCGATAGCGGCCGATCTTCTGCTGGCGAGCGTCCAGGCCCAGCCCATAAGTGCTTTCATCGGCGATGCCGGTGGCCGAACCCTCGCGGTTGTCCTGCATGCGCACCGCAAAAGCGGTCGGCGCATCGCAGGTCACACTGAGCGACAAGGCACGTGAGGCCAGGGCGGTTTCTTTGTCGAGATTCAGGTCGCTGACCGACAGCTTGCCCAGCGCCACATGGCCACCGTTGGACAGGGTGGGCGTACACGCCGCCGGCGCAAATCGCGCTTGCAGGCGCAGTTCCCGCGAGCGGCCCGCAGCGAGGGCGTCGAACAGCCCGGCGGTGTCCCACGTCACGGCATCGCGCACGCGCGCGGCGTCCTCGCGGGCCCAGGCGCTGGCGTCGATCTGCACCGACAAGTTGCGTCCGCTCACCGCGACACCCGCGCGCATCGGCACGATGCCGTGGTCCGGTTGCCAGGGCAGTTGGGCGCTGACGGTGGCGGGCGGCTGGCCCTGGCCTGCTATCAAACCAAGGTCCACCGCCTGGCCGTCCAGCACCGCTTCGCTGATGCGCAGGCCGTAGCTGCCGAGTTCGGTAAAACGAAAGCGCTCGAGCCCTGCGCCCAGCCCGCGATAAAACACGCTCATGTCGGTGGGCTGCGGGCAGTTCAGCGTCAGGCTGATACGCCGCTCCCCCAGCAAGCGTTCGGGCGCGGGGACCAACGCCACGGCGCGGTTCATCAGGCCAAAGTCCAACTGCGCCTGGCTCAGGTTGAGCTGGCATTCTTCGGCGCCCCACGCGCCGCTGCTCAGCAGCACAAAACCCAAGGGATACAACGTGTGTTTCAGGCCCATGGTGAAAGTCCTCATGGCTGGCGGCACCGGGCCGGTGCGGTTTCGAAATACACCTCGGGGTCAGCGTTTTTCGGCAGTTCAAAGTCCAGGCGGCAACGTGGCTGCCCCGGTGCCTTGACCCACAGCGGCCGTGGGTCGAGCACGTCGGGCAGGAACACTTGGCTGCCTTCCTGCACCAGCGTAATGAACTCGCCGTCGGCGCTGCTCACGGTCGCCCCGCGTGGCAACGGTTGGCCGTTATCGGTGGTCACGTTCAGCAGCGCACGACGGGTAAGGGCCACGCCGAAGTGCACCTTGTCGACCGCCCCGCGCCCGGCGGCGATCACCGCCAGGCCGTTGTGGATATCGGCGTTGCGCGGCAACGAACGCGTCTGCACCTCCACCGGGCTGCGACCGTAAGGGCTGACTTGCGGCACCACCGCCTGGCCTTGCCAGTCGGTCCATACCGGGCCGCTTGGGGTGGTGACTTTGATCCCGGCCATCTCGCCCACCGACATCACGGCAAACGTGTCGCGCACCGGATACGGCGAGAAGGTCACGCCGTCGCCATGTACCACCACCCCACCGCGAGCGCCTCCTTGATAACTGGCACGCTCGTCGTCGCTGCGGGTGTAGTTGAAATCCAGCTGGCTGTACCACGGCAGCGCCGACACACCGAACGACGACTCCACTTCACGGTCACGGCTGTCGCGTTCCACGCCTACCCGGTAGCTCAGTTGGTCGTTGATTTGCTCACTCACGCCTGCACCGAGGCGATGTTCACCGCCGGTGTTACGTGCCCAGGCACGACCGCGTCGGCTTTCACCCAGCGGCACACTGATGTTCAGGTAAAGGCTGTCGTCATTTTGCTGGCGACCGCCCACTTGCCATTCGGCACTGGCTGACACCGAGACACGGCCAAAGCTGGTGCCCCAGGACGCCAGCGCGCGGCTGCTGCTTTCACCGTTATACGAGGCCGTGCGCGAGACGCCGGCGCTGAACGCACCCAACGCCGGATGTGTCCAGGATGCGGTCAGGCTTTGCTGGTCGCGGTAGCGCGTACGTTGTTGGTCCTGGCTATTGCCGACGTAGGTTGAGTCCTCAAGGTCGCGGTAACCCTGGGAGCGCCACGACCCTGCGGTGCCAACCGACCAGCTGTCATTCAAACGCTGGGACCAGGACAGGTCGGTCTGCACCCCGCGCTCTGTGCCCTCGCGCTTGGGGCTGGCTTGTGCCGCCTGCGCCGAGAACTGCAATTGGCTGTCTTGCCAGGGCAACCACCCCAGGCTCGCACCCGCCGAGCGATAGGCATCCGCCACCAGCCCGCCGGCGCTGACGCTGAGTTGCGGCTGCAGCGGGCCGCTCCAACCCGCACTGATTACCCAGGGTTCGCGGCCGTCGCTGTCACCGATCTGGCGCACGCGCCCGGCGGCCACCGAATAGCCCGGCGCCGGCAAGCCCAGGCCGAGCATGGCAGCGGGCACGGTAAAGCGGCGCTCTTCGCCGGTGGTTTCCTTGACCGTGACTTCCACGTCGGAGCGGCTGTTCAAACGTCGTACATCGGTGAGGGCAAATGGCCCGGCCGGCACCACGGTGGAGTGGATCAACGCGCCGTTCTGACGGATCTCCACCTGGGCCGGGCTGTTGGCGATACCGGTGATGGTCGCGCCCTGGTTCTGGTCTTGCAGCGCGGTTTCGGTCAGCACTTGGGCGCCGGTGATCTGCGTACCGGCCAGTACCGGGTTGTAGAGGCTGATTTGCCCTGCCTGCAACACCGCCTGTTGCTCGGCAAACGTGCGCTGGGCGTAGGCGTCCAGGTGGGTGGTGCGCGAACTGCTGTCCTGCCAGGTCTTCACCTGCCGACTGCGCACGATCCAGTCGCCGGCGTTGAAGCCGACCTCGGTGTTGGCCGAACCGAAGCGGCTGCTGTTGTCGCCAAACTCGTTGTAGAGGCCGGTCAGGTCGTAATTGAGCAGGAAGGCGTTGCCGCCGGTCTGGTAGCCAGAGATGTCCTGCTGGGCGGGGCGCAGTGCATCGGTCGGCACCACCAGGGCCAGGCCCAGGCCTGCCGGGTCTTGCTCGATCACGGTTTGCGGGTAGCGTTCGATAAAACGCTGGCAGGTGGGCGCGCCATCGTCATCGGGCACGGTGAGGTTGCCCGCATCCAGCAGGGCACGGTTGAAGCAAAGGCCGCCCTGGCGGTCGAACTCCACATCCACTCGCCCACGGCGCTGGCCGTTGATACTCAGGTTGACGGCATGCCGTCCTGCTGCAAAACGCGGGGCTTGCAGCAACAGGTTGGCCAGCTCCGGGTCGATGCCGCGCCGGGACAGCGTCTGGGGGTCGAAGGAACCGGCGATCAGCATCTCATCCGCCAGCACCGCCTCGCACGGCAGTGCGCCACCCAGGGTCAGCGCCAGCCCCGTCAGTAGTTTGCGTGCGCGGTGGGGTGAAACGCCAGGCGCGGCGCTGCCGTCGCGATCAGTCATTGCTGTGCTCACAAGGTCGTACTCAAGTGTTGGTGGCTTTGGCAAGCCACTCTTTTTTATAGGGTGATCGGTGCTTCGTAAGGCGCCACGGCAAAGCCATACACGGTGGCCGGTTGCAGCTGCACGCGGTTGGCGTCGGTGCCCGTGCCGGTAACCGTCACGTTCAGGGTTTCACCCGGCAGCACATAGGTGCGCGGCAACAAGGCCGAACCGCTGCCGGGCAGCAGCCGCAGTTCCTGGGCCATGCGCACCACATAAGGGGTCGGGTTGTGCACGCTCAATTGGTGGCTGTTCAGGCGCCACTCCAATCCGGTCCAGGGTGTGCGGTTGGGTGCCAGGCCCTTGGGGTGCAGGATCACTGGCAGGTTCTGGCGCACCGTCACGCCCACCTGTGCGTGCCCGGCCTGGGCCGTCGAGCGGCCTTGGGGCATGCCTTCGAATATCGCCCGTTTCAAGCGTTGGGTGGTCAACGGCTCGGGCGATTGCAGGATGAAGCGGATGAGCTGGCTCTTGCCCGGTTCGACCCTGGCCAAAGGCGGGGTGACAAACAGCAGCGTCGCCGTGTCTTCGGGAATGTCTTCCAGCGTTACGTGCAGCAGGGCCAGCTTGTCGTCGGTGTTGGTCACGGTAACCGAGGCTTCGCCATCGGCCTCGTTGACGATGACCACCGAGGTGTCGGGCACCATGCCGTCGGCGAGTACCCACTCAGGGGCGCTGATCGCCAGCGCCAGCGCAGCGAAGTACAAACCTGCAAGGCGAGCGAAGGTGAAGGCTCGGGTGAAAAAGGGCAGGGCAGTCATGGTCACAAATACCTCAGGTCAAGCACGATGGAACCGTCCAGCGGCACTTCCTGATCGAGGGTCAAATAGGCGGCGGCATTGATGGACGTATTGATTTGCAGGGTGGCGTTCACCAGGCGATGGGGCTCCGGCACCAGCGTGCCTGGGCGGGCGAACCCCATATAGTTGTTCGGGAAGGCATTGGACTCGGGGAACCAGGTCTCGCCTTTGTTGCTGGAGGCCAGTACGAGTACGCGCTCGCCGTCACCCATGGCCTCGCGAAAGGCCAGGGCAATAGTGCCCAGCCGTTCGGTGGGCGCATGCATATTGGTGCCCAGGCCGTAATAAAATCCCGGCCCCAGGGAGGAGTCGGCGCGATTGTCCACGCCGACCAACACGAACAGCACGGCTTCGTTGCAGCTCACATTCAGGTCCAGTTCTTGAGTGGGCAGGACGCTGAACTCGTACTGGTTTAGGCTGCGCGCCGGCACCCTGCCGTGGTCGACGACACCGTCGGACGACAAGGTCGTGTTGCAGGCACTGGGGGTAATCAGGCCGCTGACGTTCAGCTCGGTGCTGGACGATGCCAATACCAGCGAGCTGGCGCCGAGCAGGTAAAACAGGGCAAGAAGGCGTGAAGAGAAGTGCTTCATGGGGGAGGTTCACCGGTTGCCTGGTTCAGTGTTGAGTACTTGACAAGGGCAGGCGTGAAGGCCTGCCGTTGTGCGATCTGGAGGCCGTTACAAGTAGCGCACGGTGATAGTCACCGAGCCGTCGATGGCGACTTCGTTGGTGAGGGTCAGGCCGCTAGAGGGGGCAATTCTCGACTGCACGACCAACTCTGCGGTGAGGTTCTGTACCGGGATGGGAGCCGAACTGCCGGTGAGCGCGACTGAGTTAATGACGTCGCGGCCCATGTTTTCCCAGCCGATCCAGTTGTTACCCTCGTCTTGGGAACCGATGACGTCGACCGATACACCGTCGGCCAGCGCCGACACCAGCCATAGCTCCATGGCTCCGAGCTTTTCGGTACCGTTGATCAGGCCCAGGCCGAAAAACATCTTGTCGTTCGTGTAGTCCGAACCTTCGCGGTTGTCCTTGGCCTCCAGGGCTATCTGAGTGGTGGCGTCACAGGTGACGACGAGTTGCACGGATTGGCGGGGCAGATAGAACGGCGTGTCGATGTTCAGGTCCTGGGCCGAAATCTTGCCGTAGTCCACGGCCCCGCCGTTGGACAGCGCCGGGGTGCAGGCACTTGGGGTAATCAGGCCCTTGACCGTCAGGTCGACACTGGATGCGGCCAATGCGTTGGCACTGCCGAGCAGCAACAGGGCGGTAATTGCGGATTTGAATGCGGTGTTCATGGTGTGGGTTCCTGAGTAGGGAGACGAGAAAAAGGGCTTACCAATACTTGAGTTGCATCACGGCCAGGCCGTCGATGGGCACCTCGTCGAGCAAGGTCAGGCCGGATGCGGGCGCGATCGTGGTGAACGCCCGCAGCCGTGCGCTCAGGGTTTGCAGGGCCATCGGTGCGTAGGGGCCGCTCGCGGGGGCGAACGAGCTCAAGGCGGTGTGGCCCAGGTACGAAGAGGGGTACCAGCTCGCGCCGCCGTCCCGCGACAAAATGGCCTGCACCGGCACGCTGTCGGCCACCGGGTCGAACAGCCCGAACGCCACATTGCCGAGTTTCTGGTCATCGTTGACCATGCCCAGCCCTTGGTGCGCGGGGTTGAGCGCTGCGCTGCCGGCGCGGCTGTCCACGGTGGTCAGGGTAAAAAATGTCGGCCCTTCGCACTGCACCTGCAGGCTCATTTCCGCGACTGGCAGGCTGGTGGGCGTGTCCGCGTTCAGGTCCCTGGCCGTCAGCTTGCCGTGGTCGACGATGCCGCCGTCGGACAAGGTCGGCGTGCAGGACGCGGGGGTGATGATCCCGCTGACGCTCAAGTCCGTATTACTGGCGGCCAATACCGGGCCGGCGCCGATAATCAGCAGTGTCGCGGCGAGAGTAGAGAGGGGTCGAACCATAGCTTCACATCCTGTGGGTTAGAGGGGGTTTACCCGTCGTTCAAGTACGCGCCGGCCTGTTGAGTCACGCCGTGGTGGCACCCGCTTAAGGTGTCGACGCAGGCAAGGCGGCTTTCATATGTTTCAGGACTGCTCGCGGGCGGCGAACCGTCCCTGGCAAGAGTGGGCAGTAATCTAGCGACGGGCTGGCGCCGGTGACATGCAACTATTACGACAATGGTGTCGGGGAGGGAAAAAGGACTGATTTATGTCAGATAAATGAACAGACAAATGTAGGTAAACAGTCAGTTTCGTAGTTGTTGTATCGCCAAGCACACATTTGAAGAGATAGGTTCTCTTTGCGATGGCGGTCATTTGTGCGTCAGAAGGGCGCTGCAAAAGTGCTCTGCCTTTGATTGTCGCGTCAGCGCTCCTCACCCCGTCCCATGCGATGTTCCTGGATCACGGGCGCTGCACCACCGACAACCACAACGAGGTGAGCGAGAGTGCTTTCGAGCGATGTCTCTTCGCAGCACGTTCCTTTGCATTTGTGCCCCCCGGATCACTGGAAACACATGGCGGTACTGGTGGCGGAAGATCACCCGGCCTATCGGGCGCTGTTGGGCTGGTTTCTGGAAAAGCTCGGGCTGGGCCACGAGGTGGTCGGGGATGGCTGTGAAGGTTTGGCCGCCATCACGCGCACACGCTTTGACCTGGTGATTACCGACTGCCATATGCCGCTCATGGACGGCTATGCCCTGGCCCGCGCGATACGCCTTCATGAGCAGGCGAACGGCCACCGACGGGTTCCGATCATCGCGCTTACCGCCAGCCTGCGGCTCGATGATCCCCGGCGTTGCCGCGATGCCGGAATGGACGCCTGGCTGCTCAAACCTCTGACATTTGCACACCTGTACGAGGTGCTTGGGTGTTGGCTGCCCGGGCCGCCTTGCAACATGTCGCCGCCCGAGCCCGGCAGCTCAAGGGGCTGGCCAACTCGAGCGGACATGATCCAGACCTTCGGCAGCGAACACGTGGTGAACCTGATGCTCGGCAGCCTGCTGCGCGAAGCTCGCAAGGACTGTGCGGCCCTGGCCCAAGCGCGCATTGCATCTGACACCCAGGTCGCGGCTGAGCGGCTGCACCGTCTGTTGGGAAGCTTGGCGTTTTTAGGCTGCGACGATCTGGAGGCGCGGGGGGGTGTGCTGATTGAGCGGGTCCGCACACAGGGCGTGGGGGCGAACCTGTCCAGGCTGGAGGCGTTTGAACATGACCTCAAACGTTACTTCGCTTATGTGAGCACGCTATGACGCTTCACTGGGTGGGCTGCGCTGTAGGAATTAATACCGTTGAACTGTAGTTTTTGGATGTGGGTAGTTTCCTTTTATTTTGTAAGTTTAAAGTCGTCCGCTATCTGGCATTGGGCGCGGCTGAAAAGTGCCTCCGCCGGGCGGTTGTTGATGAGCGCCGGTGGGGGTATTTTGCGCGAATTCAATTTGCCATCATCCGTGGGTAGCTATGCTTCGTGTAATTATTGCTGACGATCATCCCCTCGTGCGTATCGGGCAAAGGGTGGTGATTGAGGCGGGCGGTAAATGCAAAGTGGTCGGTGAGGCCGGCGGTCCCGATGAGCTGCTCAGCTTGTTGGCTGAGATCCCTTGCGACGTACTCGTGACTGACTTCGCCATGCCCGGCGGTCAGCAGCCCGACGGTTACTCGTTGCTGAGCCTGTTGCATCGCCAGTACCCGGAGTTGCCGGTGATTCTGGTTACGATGTTTGCCAATATCGCCACCTTGCGCGCTTCTTTTGCTCATGGCGCCCGAGCCATCGTGGCTAAAAAAGCCTCGGCCAAGGAGTTACCCCTCGCCATCAAGGCGGTGTGTGCGGGCCAGTCCTTTGCCAGTGAGTGCCTGCGCGAGCAACTGGTGGAAGCGGGTGCAGGCGATCAGTCGCAACAGCCGCAGTTGTCCGGTAAGGAGCGCGAGGTGGTGCGCATGCTGGCCAGCGGCATGACCGTCAGCCAGATCGCGGCACGGGTCAATCGCAGTATTTCCACAATCAGCAAGCAGAAAAGCACGGCCATGCAACGGCTGTGCATCTCGACGGATGTGGACTTGTTCGCGTATGCGCGTGCGGCGGGGATGGTGCCGTAGAAAGTTGCAGTTTTATGACGACTCATCACGTAAAAGCGCAGCGAACAGGATTCGTATTACTTGTATGTAGTTTGAACTAACAATTCTTTAACTTGTCACGGTCGCCCTGCCATGAGTGTGGTGGGGGGTATAACATTCCTGGTTTATTAGTTGAGTCGAACTTACAGGTTGGCGGCGTGCCTCTGTGCGTGTGTTTAACCTGCTAATAATCGACCGAAAGTGAGCATTACTATGCAACCCTCTCGTGTACTTATAACGGCTGCGCTTTTGTTGGCGGGTGTTTCCAATGTGATGGCCGCGTCCAGTGTGGACCTCGGTGTAGTGGGAGTGATAACGCCGTCGGCGTGTACGCCAACCTTGTCCAATAATGGGGTGGTGGACCATGGGAAAGTCTCGGTTCTGGACTTTCCCGAGTCGGGCAACAAGGCGTTGCCAAAGGTGACGCTGCAGTTGGTGGTGACCTGTGATGCGCCGATATTGATGGCCGTCAAACCTACGGATAACCGCGCCGGTACAGCACCTTATAGTTGGCCGGAATATTTTGGTTTGGGCCTGGCAAGCGGCGGTGAAAAGATCGGTTGGTACCAACTGGTAACATACAATGCTAGCGCTGACGACACACCGGGTGCCTTTATCGACTCCGATGATGGTAAGTACTGGTGGGGGGCCGATAATACGTATTGGGCGGCAGGCATGATGCGCACAGTCAAAGGTGCGGGCTGGGCTCCCTTGCCGTTGACCACCTTCAAGGCAGATCTGGAGGTGCAGACCACCCTCGTGGACAAGAACAATCTGCCAATTTCCGAAGAAATCCAAATAGACGGTAGCGCCACGCTGGACGTCGTCTACCTCTAACCCCGCCGGTATCCAATTAGTTGCGTCGAACTGACAGGCCGGCAGCGCGCTCCTGTGCGCCTGTTTAACCTGTAAATAATCGACCGAAAGTGAGCATGACTATGCAACCCTCTCGTGTACTTATAACTGCTGCGTTGTTATTGGCGGGTATTTCCAATGTGGTGGCCGCGTCCAGCGTGGACCTCGGTGTTGTCGGGGTGATAACACCGTCGGCGTGTACGCCAACCTTGTCCAATAACGGTGTGGTGGATCACGGCAAAATCTCCGTTCAGGACTTTCCAGATTCAGGTAACAAGCAACTGCCAACGGTCACGCTGCAGTTGGTGGTGACCTGCAATGCGCCGATGTTGATGGCTGTCAAGCCTACGGATAACCGTGCCGGCTCAGTGCATGTGAATCCTTATGGGGACTTTTTTGGTTTGGGCCAGGCGAGCGGTAATAAAAATATCGGTTGGTACCACCTGCTAGTGGCCAATGCTACCGCTGACGATACGCCTGCTGCCTTGATCGACTTCGTTCAAGGCCAGTGGATGGATGCAGAGAATACGTGGTGGGGGGTAGGTGTGATGCGTACGGTCAAAGGCGCGAGCTGGGCGCCGTTGCCGTTGACGACCTTCAAGGCAGATGTGTCTGTAGAGACAACCCTCTTGGACAAAAACACTCTGCCAATTAGCGAAGAAATCCAGATAGACGGCAGCGCCACGCTGGACGTCGTCTACCTCTAACCCCGCCGGCATCCATTTAGTTGCGTCGAACTGACAGGCCGGCAGCGCGCTTCTGCGCGTCTGTTTTGCCAGTTAATTATCGACCGAAAGTGAGCATGACTATGCAACCCTCTCGTGTACTTATAACGGCTGCTTTTTTGCTGGCAGGTATTTCCAATGTGATGGCCGCGTCCAGCGTGGACCTCGGTGTTGTCGGGGTGATAACGCCGTCGGCGTGTACGCCAACCTTGTCCAATAACGGTATGGTGGATCACGGCAAAATCTCGGCTCAGGACTTTCCTGATGCGGGTAACAAGCACCTGCCAAAGGTGACGCTGCAGTTGGTGGTTAGCTGTAAGGCGGCGATGTTGATGGCTGTCAAACCGACGGATAACCGGGCGGGTTCTACCTTTTATGATTATCCGGAATATTTTGGTTTGGGCCTGGCGAGTGGCGGTGAAAAGATCGGTTGGTACATGCTGGTAACGCGCAATGCTATCGCTGACGATATAACGCGCTCCGTTATCGAATCCGATGATGGTGAGTCCTGGAGGTTTGCGGATAATACGTACTGGGGAGTGGGCCGGATGCGCACTGCCCAGGGCACGGGTTGGAACCCCATGCCGTTGACGACCCTCAAGGTCGATCTGGAGGTTTACACCACCCTCATGGACAAGAACACTCTGCCGATTACCGAAGAAATCCAGATAGACGGCAGCGCCACAATCGACGTCGTCTACCTCTAACCCCACCGGGCATCACTCATTCCCAAGGCGAATAGCCATGGCTTTCCACCGCCGCGCGGACTATCGTTCAGCACCCCTGACCACCGTGCGAAACCTGCCCATGAGTGATGCCCACAACGCCCTGATCACCGAGTTCTACAGTGCCTTCCAATGCCTGGACGCCGACGCCATGGCCGCCTGTTACACCGACGACGTGGTGTTCAGCGACCCGGCCTTCGGCGAGCTGCGTGGCCGTGATGCCGGGGACATGTGGCGCATGCTCACTACGCGGGCCAAGGACTTTTCCCTGACGTTCGACCATGTACGCAGTGACGAAACCACCGGCAGCGCGCATTGGGTGGCGACGTACCTGTTCAGCGCCACCGGCAATACGGTGGTCAACGATATCGGCGCACGGTTTGTGTTCCGTGATGGCAAGATCTGCGAGCACCATGACCATTTCGATCTGTGGCGTTGGTCGCGCCAGGCGTTGGGCCTCAAGGGGCTGTTGCTGGGCTGGTCGCCTGCGCTGAAAAACGCCGTGCGTGCCCAGGCGCTTAAAGGCTTGAAGGCATTCCAGGCTGGTCGTTGATAAGATTGGCGCTCTTCTGGTTTGCCGAATAGACCCGTGACTGATCTTCCTGAACCCAAACCCTGGTTCGTCTACCTGGTGCGCGCCGCCAACGGCTCGCTGTATTGCGGCATCAGCAACGACCCGGTGCGCCGTTTTGCTTCTCATCAGAGCGGCAAGGGCGCGCGGTTCTTTTTGTCCAGCCCGGCGGTTGCGCTGGTGTACACCGAGCAATGTGCGAGCAAGGGCGAGGCGTTGCGCCAGGAACGGCTGATCAAAAAATTGAAGAAAAGCGCCAAGGAGTGCCTGGCGGCGAGCGGCTCATTGATTTGACTGATGGGTTCCCATCGCCCCCGCGCGTGTTTTTGCAGGCTAAGCTAGTGGCTCACTTATTGGGCGGAGCCTGGCATGTCTGAGTTGATCCTTCACCACTACCCGCAATCACCTTTCGCTGAAAAAGCCCGGCTGATGCTTGGGTTAAAGGGCTTGTCCTGGCACTCCGTACGCATCTCGCCAGTGATGCCAAAACCCGACTTGACGGCCCTGACCGGCGGCTATCGCAAGACGCCCGTGCTGCAAGTCGGCGCCGATATCTACTGTGACACTGCCTTGATCGCCCGCCGCCTGGAACAGGAAAAAGCCGCCCCGGCGCTGTTTCCCCAAGGCCTGGAACTGGTCACCCAAGGGTTTGCCGCCTGGGCGGACTCCGTGGTGTTTTCCCATGCCGTGGCGCTGGTGTTCCAGCCGGAATCCCTGGCCGTGAAATTTGCCAACGTGCCCGCGCAAATGCTCCAGGTGCTGGTGGCCGACCGCAGCAAGTTGTTCAGCGGCGGCACCGCAGCCCGCTTGCAGTTGGACCAGACCAGGCATCAATGGCCGGCGATCATCAGCCGCATCGATCAGCAATTGCAGCACCAGGCTGGGGATTTCCTGTTCGGTGAACCGTCGATTGCCGACTTTGCCCTGGCCCATCCGCTGTGGTTCCTCAAAGGCTCTTCGGTGACGGCGCCGTTGGTGGATGCGTATCCGGCCGTTGCCGCCTGGCTGGACCGGGTGCTGGGCTTTGGCCATGGCACCGCCAGTGAGATGACTGCCGAACACGCGCTGGAAGTGGCGCGCAACGCCACGCCTGCCGTCTTGCCTGACGAACGGTTCGAGGACTTGAACGGCTTCAAGCCCGGGCAACAGGTGACTATTTCGGCCACCGACTACG
The DNA here is from genome assembly GCF_045447295.1 of Pseudomonas sp. O39. Lineage (NCBI taxonomy): Bacteria > Pseudomonadati > Pseudomonadota > Gammaproteobacteria > Pseudomonadales > Pseudomonadaceae > Pseudomonas > Pseudomonas sp. O39. The sequence continues at coordinate 45,867 of NZ_JBJGXV010000030.1, read as the reverse complement.
GCACCGACCCGGTGGCCGGAGAGCTGCTGTTTGCCGGGCGTGAAGAGCTGATCCTGCGTCGTACCGACGAGCGCGCGGGCACCGTGCACGTGCATTTCCCGCGCCTGGGTTTTCGCATTCAAGCGCAATAAGTAAAAATATTTGCAAACAAAGGTGAGGTAAATCCACCGCTCAACCGTGTAGTGCTTGAAACTGCGATTAATTCGCATTAACAGCGTTTTCTACACGGGTTCTCACAGCATGAAGTCGACGGCGGGCGGTTGGGTAAAACAGTGGCTGGGAGCCTCGGTATTGACGGTGTCGGGGCTGGCGTTGCTGCCCCTGGCCGTGGCGCAGGCGCAGGAACAGCAAAGCGCCCAGTTCAACTTTGCGCTGGCAGCCAAACCGCTGCCCCAGGCCCTGAGCGAGTTCAGCCGGGTGACCGGCATCAGCGTGATCTACACCGACGAAGCGCCCTACGGCCTCAGCGCCCCGGCGGTCAGCGGGCAGATGAGCGCGACCCAGGCCCTGCAACGCCTGCTCGGTCATTCAGGCTTTACCTTCCGCCAGATCGACGCCCGCACGCTGGTCCTCGAGCCCGCGCCCACTGACGGCGCGGTTAACCTCGGCGCCACCACCATCAGCGGCGCCAGCCCGGCCCAGGACAGCACCAGCTACCAGCCACCGCCCACCAGCTCAGTGATGCGTTCCCATGGCCTGCTGTTGGAAACCCCGCAAACCGTCAACGTGGTGCCTGCCCAAGTGCTGCGCGACCAGACCCCGCGCAACCTCGATGACGCCCTCGCCAATATCAGCGGCATCACCCAGGCCAACACCTTGGCCAGCACCCAGGACGCGGTGATGCTGCGCGGTTTCGGCGACAACCGTAACGGCTCAATCATGCAGGACGGCATGCCGGTGGTGCAGGGCCGTGCGTTGAACGCCACCGCCGAGCGTGTTGAAGTGCTCAAGGGCCCGTCATCGCTGCTGTACGGCATCCAGGACCCGGGCGGCGTGGTGAATATCGTCAGCAAAAAGCCCGAGTTGGTGCAATCCACCTCCCTGACCGCGCGTGGCTCGACGTTCGGCAACGGCAAAAACGGCAGCGGCGGCAGCCTCGACACCACCGGGCCCATCGGTGACAGCGGCCTGGCCTATCGCTTGATCGTCGACCATGAAGACGAAGATTACTGGCGCAATTTCGGTACCCACCGCGAGACGTTGGTGGCGCCGTCCCTGGCCTGGTACGGCGACACAACGAAGGTGGTCTTCGCCTATGAACACCGCGAATTCCTCTCGCCGTTCGACCGTGGCACCGCCATCGACCCCAAGACCAACCATCCGCTGAACATCCCCACGACGCGTCGCCTGGACGAGCCGTTCAACAATATGGAAGGCCGCTCCGACCTGTACCGCCTGGAAGTCGACCACGATTTGAACGACGACTGGAAAGCGCACTTCGGCTACAGCTGGAACCGCGAAACCTACGACGCCAGCCAAGTGCGCATTGTGTCGGTCAACCCTAACGGCACGCTGACCCGCAGCATGGACGGCACGCGGGGCGCGTTGACCACCGATCGTTTCGCCACGATGAGCCTGGAAGGCAAGGTGAACGTCGGTGGAATGCAGCATGACCTGGTGTTCGGCCTGGACGATGAGTACCGCAAGATCTATCGCGCCGACCTGATTCGCCAGGCGCAACGCAGCGCCTTCAACTACCTCAATCCGGTCTACGGCAAAGATGTGGAAGGCACCACCGTCAGCGCCAAGGACAGCGCCCAGACTGACCTGCTGCGCAGCGACTCGCTGTTCTTCCAGGACGCTATTCACCTGACCGACCAATGGATTCTGGTAGGCGGTGTGCGCTATCAGATGTACGACCAGTACGCCGGCAAGGGCGTGCCGTTTACGGCCAATACCAACGGCAATGGCCAGGCCTGGGTGCCGCGTGCCGGCCTGGTGTACCGTTACACGGATGAGTTGTCGTTCTATGGCAGCTACACCGAGTCGTTCAAACCCAACTCCACCATCGCCGCCTTGGCCGATGGCAGCACCTTGACCGGCGACCTCACGCCTGAGGAGTCCAAGTCCTGGGAGCTGGGGGCCAAGCTCGACATCCCTGGGCGTATTACCGCCAGCGCGGCGTTGTTCAATATCGACAAACGCAACGTGCTGGTGTCGGTGGGTTCCGGCGCGAACACGGTCTACAGCATTGCCGGCCAAGTGCGATCGCGTGGCCTGGAGTTGGACGCCAGCGGCCAGTTGACCGACCAGTGGAGCGTGATCGGCAGCTATGCCTACACCGACGCCTTGGACACCAAGGACAAAGACCCGACCCTTGAGGGCAACCGCCTGCAAAACGTGGCCAAGCACACAGGCTCACTCTCGGCGGTCTACGACTTCGGCAATATTTTCGGTGGCGATCAACTGCGGGTGGGCGCAGGTGCGCGTTATGTCGGTGAGCGCGCTGGCGATGCCGCCAACGATTTCAACCTGCCTGGCTACACCGTCGCGGATGCGTTTGCCACCTACGACACCAAAATCGAAGGGCAGAAGGTCAAGTTCCAGCTCAATGTGAAGAACCTGTTCGACCGCACGTACTACGCATCGGCCGCGAGCCGGGTGTTTGTCTCGCTTGGCGATGCGCGGCAGGTGTCGGTGTCCAGTACCCTCCAGTTTTAATCGGTCAAGCGGGCTTCACAGAGTGAGCGGGGCGGTTGTGGCGAGCGGGCTTGCCCCAATGCCGTTCAGTCAAGCGAACGCAATGCTAAAAGCAGCGAAGATCAAATGTGGGAGCGGGCTTGCCCGCGAAGATGTCGGCCCAGCAAACATTGATGTTGACTGCCCCACCGCTTTCGCGGGCAAGTCGAATCGTCGCACCGCCGCTCCCACAGGGGATCTGCGCTTAACTGAACGGCATTAGGGCTTGCCCCGCGTTGGGCTGCGTAGCAGCGCCAAAACCAAGCGCTGCGGTGGGCCTGGAAACCGTGGAGGTCTTACAAGGGGCCGCTTTGCGCCCCAACGCGAGGCAAGCCCGCTCGCCACAAAGTTAAGGAGCTGGTAGCGTTGCCGCCACTGAAGACTTTGCGGGAAAACGGTACTGATGCAGTTGGGCAGATGGATACACACCAGCGCGATGCTGGTCGGCTTGAGTATTTTGCTGGGCGGCTGTGCGAGTGTCTCGCCGACGTCCACCCCGGCGACCCTGAATCAACTGCTGGCCGACCCGGCGCTGCACGGCGCCACGGTTTCGCTGATGGTGCGTGACGCCCGCAGCGGCACCACGCTCTACGAGCACAACCCACGCACACGGCTGGTGCCGGCCTCCAACCTCAAGCTGTTGACCACCGCTGCTGCCATGGACGTGCTGGGGCCGCAATACCGCTTCGCGACGCAACTGCTGAGCAATGGCATACGCCAGGGCGATCGCCTGACCGGCAACTTGTACCTGCGTGGCCTGGGCGACCCGACCATTCAGTTCGCCGACTACCAGGCTCTTGCGGCGCAATTGGCCAGCCAGGGCGTGCGCCAGGTGCAGGGCGACCTGGTGTTCGACGACACCTGGTTTGACGCCGAGCGGCTGGGTGTCGATTGGTCCCACGATGACGAAACCACCTACTACGGCGCGCAGATTTCGGCGCTGACCGTGTCACCTAACGCAGATTTTGATGCGGGCAGCGTACTGGTCACGGCCAAAGCGCCAGCGCGTGTGGGCCAGCCGGTGAATGTCGATATCTTCCCGCCGACCGACTACCTGCAACTGAGCAACCGCGCCGTCAGCGGGCCAGGCAACACCTATGGCATCAACCGCCGCCATGGCACCAATCTGCTGCAGCTCAGTGGCGCCGTAGCACCGGGGCGGCAAAGCGAACAATTGGTCAGTGTGTGGGAGCCGACGCAACTGGTGGCCAATCTGTTTGAACAGGCGTTGGCGCAGCAGGGCATTACGGTGCTGGGGCGTCGAGTGATGGGCGGCGCCAGCCCGGCCACGGCGACGGTGTTGGCCGAGCACCAGTCGGCGCCGTTGCAGGAACTGATCACGCCGCTGCTCAAACTCTCGAACAACAACATGTCCGAAGCCCTGCTCAAGGCCATGGGCCGCAAGACGGCCAATAGCGGCACGGCGGCGGCGGGTGTGGTGGCGGTGGCCGGGTTTCTCAAGCACCAGGGGCTGGACACGGCAACGCTGAGTCAGGTCGACGGTTCCGGCCTGTCACGGCGTAACCTGGTGTCGTCGCAAAATCTCACCGACCTGCTGCTGGCTGCGAGCAAACAGCCGTGGTTCAGCGCCTGGTACAACGCGCTGCCGATTGCCGGCAACACCGACCGCATGACCGGTGGCAGCCTGAGTTATCGCTTGCGCGGCACAACGGCTGAAAACAACCTGCACGCCAAGACCGGCTCCATGGGCGGCGTGTCGTCATTGAGCGGTTACATCACCGATGCTCACGGGCGCCAGTTGGTGTTCTCGATGCTGACCAATAACTACGTGGTGGCCGGCGCGCAGGTGAAGGGCCTGGAGAACCGCGTGGCGGTGGCCCTGTCACGTTGGGACGATTGATTCAGGGCTGATAGCCCATCCGCCAACTCACGGCCCGGGTCGCGGCCAGCAAGCGCTGCGCCGCCGGGCCATCTTCATCGGCGTGGAACAGCGAGGTGGGGCCGACCACGGTCATCACCGCCGCCACGTGCCCGATTGCGTTGAACACCGGCGCCGACAATGCATCGACGCCGGGCATCAGCAAGCCATGCACAAAGTGCAGGCCACGGCTGCGGATCTGTTCACACGCGCTGGCGTAGGCCTGATCATCCGCCAGGGCATGGGCGATACCGGCCTGGATCTCACGCTCGCGCAATTCGACGGTCTCCCGCGAGGGTAAATAAGCGCTGAACACCAACCCGGTGGACGAGCTGAGCAGCGGCAAGACCGAACCCAACTGCGTCACCACCGTGATAGCGCGCACCGCCGGCTCGATGTGCACCACGGTCGCGCCCTGGTTGCCCCACACCGCCAAAAAGCAGGTCTCATTCAGTTCATCGCGCAGCTCCGCCAGGGGCAGGGCGCCGACTTTCAACACATCCATGCTGCCCAGCGCCGCCAGGCCCACGCGCAAGGCTTCACGGCCCAGGCCATAGTGGTTGGTGGCGGTGTTCTGTTCGGCAAACCCCGAGGCGATCAGTGCCTGCAAATAGCGATGGACCTTGCTCGCCGGCATCTGCACGTGTTCGGCCAGGCGCGACAGCGAGGTGGCCGGGGACAGTTCGGCGAGGGCCTTGAGGATATCGGTGCCCACTTCGGCCGAGCGGACTTTCTGTTTACCGGTGTCGCGGGGCTTTTCCATGGGGGAGCGAGAATCCGAGAGATGAATGGGCGTCTTTATAGCTTGACGGTCGATAGTGATCAAATTACGTTATGCGTAACTGGATTACGATAAAAACAACTTCCGTACTGAGGATGATCCATGAACCTCGAATACCTGTCGGGCTTCGGCAATGAATTCGCCAGCGAAGCCCTGCCCGGCGCGCTGCCCGTCGGCCAGAATTCCCCGCAAAAAGCGCCCTATGGCCTGTACACCGAACTGTTTTCCGGTACCGCCTTCACCATGGTGCGCAGCGAAGCCCGGCGCACGTGGCTGTACCGCATTCAGCCATCGGCCAATCACCCGGCTTTCGTGAAGCTCGAACGGCAACTGGCTGGTGGGCCGTTGGGCGCCGTGACGCCGAATCGCCTGCGTTGGAACCCGTTGGATATGCCCGCCGAGCCGACGGACTTTATCGACGGGCTCGTAGGCATGGTGGCCAACTCAGGGTCTGAAAGCCCCTCAGGCATCAGCATCTACAACTACCGCGCCAACCGTTCCATGGAACGAGTGTTCTTCAACGCCGACGGCGAACTGTTGATCGTCCCCGAGCAGGGCCGGCTGCGCATCGCCACCGAGTTGGGCGTACTGGACCTTGAGCCGCTGGAAATCGTCGTGCTGCCGCGCGGCCTTAAATTCCGTGTCGAACTGCTGGACGCCCAAGCGCGCGGCTACGTCGCCGAAAACCACGGCGCGTCGCTGCGCCTGCCGGACCTGGGGCCTATCGGCAGCAACGGCCTGGCCAACCCGCGTGATTTCCTGACGCCGGTCGCGCACTACGAAGACCTCAAAAAACCGACCACGCTGGTACAGAAGTTCCTCGGCGAGTTGTGGGCCTGTGAGCTGGACCATTCGCCCCTGAACGTGGTCGCCTGGCACGGCAATAACGTGCCGTACAAATACGACCTGCGCCGCTTCAATACCATTGGCACCGTCAGTTTCGATCACCCGGACCCGTCGATCTTCACCGTGTTGACCTCGCCCACCAGCGTACATGGCCTGGCCAACCTCGACTTCGTGATTTTCCCGCCGCGCTGGATGGTGGCCGAGAACACCTTCCGGCCGCCGTGGTTCCACCGCAACCTGATGAACGAATACATGGGCCTGATCCAGGGCGCCTACGACGCCAAGGCCGAAGGCTTCCTGCCCGGTGGTGCGTCGCTGCACAGCTGCATGAGCGCCCATGGCCCGGACGGCGAGACGTGCACCAAGGCCATCAATGTGGAGCTGGCGCCGCACAAGATTGATAACACCATGGCCTTCATGTTCGAGACCAGCCAAGTGCTGCGCCCCACACAGTTCGCCCTGGAATGCCCGCAACTGCAAAACACTTACGACGCGTGCTGGGCCTCGCTGCCCGCCACCTTCAACCCGAACCGGAGATAACCCATGACTCAACTAACGCTAACCCGCAGCTGGGTGGACTCCGCCAACGGTCACCGTGATTTCCCGTTGCAGAACCTGCCGTTGGGCGTGTTCAGCATCAACGGCTCGGCACCGCGCAGCGGCGTGGCAATTGGCGACGCGATCCTCGACCTGCATGCCGCGCTGGACGAATTTGACGGTGAAGCCCGTCGCGCAGTTGAAGCGACGGTAGGTGGCCAGTTGAACGCCTTTTTCGAGCTGGGCCGTGGCCCGCGCGTGGCCTTGCGCGAGCGGCTGCTGGAGCTGCTCGCCGAAGGCAGCAAGCTGCAAACCCGTGAAGCGCAGGTGCTGCACCGCGCCGCCGATTGCCAGATGCACCTGCCGGCGAAAATCAGCGATTACACCGACTTTTATGTCGGCATTGAACACGCGCAAAACGTCGGCAAACTGTTCCGTCCCGACAACCCATTGCTGCCGAACTACAAGTACGTGCCGATCGGTTATCACGGCCGCGCCTCGACCATTCGCCCGTCGGGCACGGATGTACGCCGGCCTAAAGGCCAGACGCTGCCCGCCGGCCAGACCGAGCCAACCTTCGGCCCCTGCGCACGCCTGGATTACGAATTGGAGCTGGGCATCTGGATCGGCCAGGGCAATGCCATGGGCGACTCGATTGCGATTGGTGACGCCGCCGAGCATATCGCCGGTTTCTGCCTGCTCAACGACTGGTCGGCGCGGGATATCCAGGCTTGGGAATACCAGCCACTGGGCCCGTTCCTGTCCAAAAGCTTTATCACCAGCATCTCGCCGTGGGTGGTGACGGCCGAAGCGCTGGCGCCGTTCCGCAAAGCCCAACCGGCACGCCCCGAAGGCGATCCGCAACCGCTGCCGTACCTGCTGGACACGCGTGACCAGGCCGCGGGCGGCTTTGACATCGAACTGGAAGTGCTGCTGACCACCGCCTCGATGCGCGAGCAAAACCTGCCGGCCCATCGCCTGACGTTGAGTAACACCCAGCACATGTACTGGACCGTGGCACAAATGGTTGCACACCACAGCGTCAACGGCTGCCAGTTGCAGGCCGGTGACCTGTTTGGTTCGGGCACCTTGTCCGGCCCGCAACCGGGGCAATTCGGCAGTCTGCTGGAAATCACCGAAGGCGGCAAAAAGCCGATTGAACTGGCCTCCGGCGAGGTGCGCAAGTTCCTCGAAGACGGCGACGAGATCATCCTGCGCGCCCGGTGCAGCCGCGAAGGGTTTGCCTCCATCGGCTTCGGCGAGTGCCGTGGCACTGTGGTCGCGGCGCGCTAAGAGGGCAGGGCGATGGAACTCTATACCTACTACCGTTCTACGTCGTCGTACCGGGTGCGTATCGCGCTGGCGCTCAAGGGGTTGGACTTCAGCGCCGTGCCGGTCAACCTGCTGGTGCCGCCCGGCGGGGCCAATCGCCAACCGGCGTACCTGGCGATCAACCCGCAAGGCCGGGTGCCGGCGCTGCGTACCGACGAGGGCGAGTTGTTGATTCAGTCGCCAGCGATCATCGAGTACCTGGACGAACGTTATCCACAGGCGCCGCTGCTTTCCAAAGACCTCGCAACCCGTGCCCATGAGCGCGCGGTGGCGTCGATCATCGGCTGCGATATTCACCCGTTGCACAACTCCAGCACCCAGAACCTGCTGCGCCAGTGGGGGCATGACGAGGCGCAATTGCTGGAGTGGATCGGGCATTGGATCAGCCAGGGCCTGGGTGCAGTCGAGCAATTGATTGGCGATAAAGGCTTTTGCTTTGGCGAGCAGCCGGGGATGGCGGATGCGTTTCTGATTCCGCAGCTGTATGCGGCCGAACGCTTCAAGGTGCCGTTGGCGGCGTACCCGCGCATTGGGCGCGTGGCGGCGTTGGCGGCGCAGCATCCGGCGTTTGTGCAGGCGCATCCGGCTAATCAACCGGATACCCCAGAAGCACCCTGAATCAATGTAGGAGCTTGCTCGCGAATGCGTCGGATCAGTCGAAACATTTGTCGCTGACACATCGCTTTCGCGAGCAAGCCCGCTCCCACATTTTGATCGGCGACATCCTCATAAAAATAACAGGTACCTTGCGATGCACAATCAGATTGCCAGCTTTCGCGCGGCACTCGACGCCCGTCCGGTGTCGCGCTATCAGTGGTTGATTCTCCTGTTGCTGGCGTTGCTGCTGGTAACCGATGGCTACGACGCGCAGGTGCTGGGCTATGTGGTTCCGGCATTGGCGAAGGATTGGGGCCTGGAAAAAGCGGCATTCGGCCCGGTATTCAGTGCCAACCTGCTGGGCCTGACGCTGGGCTCGTTGCTGGTCACGCCACTGGCTGACCGCTTTGGCGTGCGGCGCATCCTGCTCGGCTGCGTACTGATCTACGCCAGCCTCACGGTGTTGATGGTGTTTGCCAATTCGCTGACCACGCTGATGGCCGCACGGTTTATCTGCGGTATTGGCATGGGCGGCGCAATGCCGAGTGCCATGGCGTTGATGTCGGACTATTCGCCGCCCCGGATGCGCACCTTGATGGTGACCCTGGCCGCGTGCGGTTTCTCGTTCGGCGGCGCGGCGGGTGGTTTCGTGGCCGCAGGGTTTATCGATGGCTTCGGTTGGCAGGCGGTATTCCTCGCCGGCGGCGTGACGCCGTTGCTGCTGTTTCCTTTTCTGATCTGGCTGTTGCCGGAATCCCTGCCGCGCCTGCTGCGGGATGCGCCGCCGTATGCGCGCTTGCGCAAAGTCACTGGTCGCATGCTGCCCGACTGGCAACCGCCGTTGGCGAGCGAAGCCGAAAACCTTCAGGAGCGGGGCAGCAAACTCACGGTGGTCGAGCTGTTCCGAAATGGTTACGCGCGCCCGACCGTGTTGATCTGGGCGACCTTTTTCGTCAGCCTGATCCTGCTGTATTTCATGATCAGTTGGCTGCCGTCGTTGTTGCTGGAAAGTGGCCTGGCGCTGAACGAAGCCAACCTGGTGACCTCGATGTTCCTGTTCGCCGGCACGTTGGGCGCCATCGGCATGGCCTGGTTCGCCGACCGCCTGAAAAGCAAGGTACGGCTGCTGTCCGGCGTGTTGGCAGCGGCGGCGGTATGCACCATTTTGCTGGGCCTGAACCACGATAATCCGCGCTATCTGGTGGCCTGTGTATTCGCCGCCGGATTTTGCATCATCGGTGGGCAACTGACCCTCAATGCCTTCGCCAGTAACTTCTACCCGGCGCATGTGCGCGCCACCGGCACTGGCTGGGCGTTGGGCGTGGGGAGATTCGGGTCAATCCTGGGGCCGCTCTTTGGCAGCATGTTGCTGGCGATGCATATTCCGGTGGAGCAGATTTTCTTCTTCTGTGCGATTCCGGCGGTGATTGCGGCGCTGTTGATCATCCAGGTGCGCTCGCCTGTACCGACTGCGCCGAAGAGCCCGCTGTATAGCGATATTCTCAAGGCGCCGGCCAATCACTGATTTCTGACTGACGCGGTTTACGTGGCAAGCCGGCTGGCCACACAGCACGTATTTCAGTGCACCACTGAGTTGGGCGGCAGGTGCCCCAGCCGCTCCGTCAGGCGCAGGCGCTGGATCGGGTCCTCGCTGAGCAACAAGGCGTGCTCGAGGTCAAAACGTTCGGCGCTCGGGCAATCCAGGCGCTGGTACAAACTGGCCCGCGCCAGGTAGTCGGCGGCGCTGGCGTTGCCCAGTTCCAGCACGCGTTCGGCGTCGACCAGCGCGGCCAGCGGGTTGTCGTTGGAGAGGTGCAGTTGGCGCAGGTTGCGTGACAACCGTTGCAGGATCGAGCGCGGGTCGGCGGTCAGCAGGTGGTCGGCGTGTAACTTGAGATTCGGCCCGTACTGGCGATGCAGCAATTCTCGGCAGTCATTGGGGTACAGGCGCCGCCCGCCGCAGGGGTCCAGCAGGTGATCGGCGCCGGGCACCCGCAGCAGGAAATGGCCCGGGAAGTTCACGCCCACCATGGGGATATCCAGGCGCCGCGCCAACTCAAGCGCGATCAGGCCCATGGCCAGGGGTTGCCCGCGTTTGCGTTGCAATACCTTGTCGAGCAAGGCCGCCGCCGGGCGCAGCGGGGTGAAGTCATCCTGGGCGAACCCCAAGTCATTCATGCGCCGCAGCAGCGGCTGGCCGAGTTCATCCGCCGGCAACATGGGCATGCCAACGCTGACCTGTTGCTGCAGCACAATGAGCTCTTGCAGGATCAGCAAGGGCTGCACGGCGGGGTCGTGTTCGGCAGCAATCCACAGCGCAGCTTCAAACAGCGCAGGGGGTGAACGGTCCAGGCAGGCGAAAAAGGCTTTGCGGGGATTCATTGCGTTCTCCGGCGGATGCCCCCGTTTTAGCCTTGCTGTGAATTTTCGTCCAGTGACTTAAGCAATAACCGACGTGCTTATGTCGCAGACCCCACGAAATCCGGCGGCTTATTCCAGCGCACTTCGGCAGTTTTCTACCGCAAGCCTATACTTGGGCCTCTACCAGAAGTGATTCGGGAGCTCGACGATGTTTGCGCTTATGCACAGCACCCGCCTTGAGTCGCTGCACCTGAGCGTCGACGCGGTCACCGGGCTGAAGGCGGTCATCGCCATTCATAACAGCCGCTTGGGGCCTGCCTTGGGCGGTTGCCGTTATCTCGCTTACCCCGACGATGAAAGTGCCGTGGCCGATGCCGCGCGCCTGGCCCAAGGCATGAGCTACAAAGCCGCCCTGGCCGGCCTGCAGGTGGGCGGCGGGACGGCGGTGATCATCCGTCCCGTGCACGTGGAAAGTCGCGCCGCCTTGTTTGAAGCGTTTGGCCGTTGCATTGAAAAACTCGATGGCCGCTTCGTTACCTCGATCGACAGCGGCACTTCAGTGGCCGACATGGACTGCATCGCCCAGCACACGCGCTTCGTCACCAGCACCACCGCCGCCGGCGACCCCGCGCCCCATGCTGCCATGGGCGTGTTCACCGGCATCCGTGCCGCCGCCATGGCCCGCCTGGGCAGTGACAACCTCGAAGGCTTGCGCGTTGCGGTGCAGGGCCTGGGCAATGTGGGTTACGCCCTCGCCGAACAACTGCATGCCGCGGGCGCTGAATTGCTGGTAAGCGACATCGACCACGGCAAGGTACAGCTCGCCATGGAGCAACTCGGCGCACACCCTATCGCCAACGACGCCTTGCTCAGCACGCCTTGCGACATTCTCGCGCCTTGTGGCCTCGGTGCGGTGTTCAATCGGCACAGCGTCGGCCAACTGCGTTGCGCCGCCGTAGCCGGTTCTGCCAGCGCGCAACTGACCACCCTGGACATCGCCGACCAGTTGGAAGGGCGCGGCATCCTCTACGCCCCGGATTACGTGATCAACTCAGGCGGCCTGATCTACGTCGCCCTCAAACACGCCGGCGCCGAGCTGGCGGACATCACCGCGCACCTGTCGAACATCGGTACGCGCCTCACCGAAATCTTTGCCCACGCCCAGGCCGAAAAACGCTCCCCCGCACGGGTGGCGGATGAGCTGGCCGAGCGCCTGCTGTACAAATAGGCCAGGCATTAAAAAGGCCCTGAATCATTGATTCAGGGCCTGTTCAATTCGGGCTTTATTCCGCCGTTGGGTTCAGCAACTCGGACAAAGCGTCCGGTTGGCTCTTGAACGCCTTGGCAAATACATCGCGGTTCTTCGCCATGTAGATCCCGGCTTCTTCCACCTGCTGCTCGCTCAGGGACGGCACGGCTTTTTGCAACACTTCTGCCAGCAACTCAGCGAGTTCAAGCATTTTGTCATGACGGTCAGCTTCGGCTTTATCCATGAACAAACGCTCCAGATCTCGGCTGCTGCGGTATACCACTTCGACGGCCATTTACCACCTCACATGCCTTCACGATAGTTGTCTTTTTCGACTACTGTATTTATATACAGCTAAAAGAGTAAGCCAAACCCTGGGGTTTGGGTAGCAGTTTTTTAATGTAGCTGGGAAATAGGGGTTTGCTACAACGGAAGTTTCTGACAACACGCTGAGGTTGCCGAGTAATCCTACGGTGGCTTACCTTCTCCGGGCCTTGCACCGCGGGGCCGAGCTTGGCGGCTCGAACATGAAAAGGAGAACTTTCTTGATTAGTACCGGAGCCGCACCATGGAAAACAATACTCACCGTTCCGCCGATGCTTTGAATTCCGAGCCGCCCGTCACGCTATTTGGCGTCACTCCTACAGTGGACACAGAAACCCTTCTGGCAAACGCCAGCGAAACCCTAAGCAGCGCCCGTGAATTGGCCAATACGCTGGCATTCGACCTTGAAGGCCCGCAGCGAAGCCTGGTCTTGGCGATTCACCAACTGGTGGAAATGAGCGGCTTATTGGTCGACCGAGCCCTGGAGCACGTCGCACCGGCCTGAGATTTAGACCCGGTCGTTCCCGCGTGAGTGGGAACGATCCAAAAAGTCGGTGCGTAATCTTGGATTTTTTCTGTTACTCACTTCATCGCTTCGAACACGACAGTAAAAACGTCAACGACTAGACTTCCTCTTCATCGACAACGGAGGCATTTATGGACACTTCCTTTTCCTCAGGCATCCCAACAGATACCGAAGCGCAGGCCGACAGCTACGACCGCTGGTTTCGCGCCAAAGTGCAAGCTGCTCTCGATGACCCAAGCCCAGGTATTCCTCATGATGAGGTGATGGCCGAGATGCGTGAGCTAATCGAATCCAAACGCAAGAAAGGCGATGCTGGTTGAGTGGGCCCCCGCAGCGCGGGCACAACTCCGGCAAATTACTGATTACATCAGCGACCGCAATCCAGTGGCAGCGCTTGAGCTGAACCAGGCAATAGAAGCCTGTGTGCTGGCGCTATCTCGTAGACCCCACCTTTACCGCCCTGGACGTGTCGTCGGCACGCGAGAAATGGTGGTGCATCCGAATTATCTGGTCGTCTATCAGGTGACCGACAGCATTCGGGTTCTCTCGGTTTTACACGCACGCCAGCGATATCCTTCATAGATCCGCTTCTCGGATGAGTAAAGTATCTACTCTGCTCATCTTCGTAAGTGTCTCATGTCACCCCGCCATCATCTTATACGTGCCTCTGGCCTTTTTTCTGCATGCAAAACAACCGTCACGTCCAACCCGCATTATCCGGTCGAGCCGACCTAAGGAAGCATCATCGTGAAAATCAACTGGGCCGAAAAGCTGCGCCGGCAAGTCCATGGGCTGGCCGAGTCGCTGGGCAATCTGTTCGTCGAGACGTTCCATTACCTGGCGCTGTTCGCCATTGGTGCGGTGACCGCCTGGGCAGCGGTGATGGAGTTTCTGGGGATGCTGGAGACCGGGCACATCAAGATTGATGACATCTTGCTGCTGTTCATCTACCTGGAACTGGGCGCGATGGTCGGGATTTACTTCAAGACCAACCACATGCCGGTGCGCTTCCTGATCTACGTGGCGATCACTGCGCTGACGCGCCTGCTGATTTCCAACGTGTCGCACCACAATCCGCCTGACATCGGCATCATCTACCTGTGTGGCGGCATTCTGCTGTTGGCGTTCTCGATTCTGGTGGTGCGCTACGCCTCGTCGGCGTTCCCGTCGGTGAAGGTTGAAGGCCCGCGCCGCAAGGGCGAAGCGAGCCTGGAAACCGAGAAGGGCGAGCTTTAAAGTCCAACGCTGAAGGGCAGGGTGCGGGCGGGCGGTGGCTGCAGGAGTTTGTGGCTGTCGCCGTCCGTCATCACCGTGAGTATTTCCATGGCGCTGTGGCCCTGCTCGATGGCGATGCCGAATTGAATACTTTGCACCAGCCGTTTGAGCCGCTGCGGGTCGTTGCGTTGTTCGGCGCTGATCATGCGTTTGGCCACCACGCCGTCCTCATTCGAGAGGGTGAGCATGATGCTGCCATCCAGCCGTTGGATGCTCAGGTTGACGCGGTAGTTGGGGGTGAAGGTGTCGGTGATGATCTGAAAAGGATTGTCCATGGTGCGTTACCGCCTGATAGGAACATGCAGTCATTGACGACCGGTGTCAGGATTAGTTCGCGTTGCCTGACCATCGGCCACTCCGTCGCTGAGGTTTCACAAAGTCCGTTTGCCTCATGAGCTGTACAGCAAGGGCCGTGCCGTAAAGCAATCCATCACCCAGTGATAGTCCAATGTGGGAGGGGGCTTGCTCCCGATAGCGGTGTATCAGTCAATAAATGCTCGGCTGAAGGACCGCCATCGGGAGCAAGCCCACTCCCGCATTTGTTTTGTGTTGTTCTTGAGGGCGGTGGGCTATTTCAGGGCAATACCGAGAAAACGATCGCAGACAGCGCAATCAGCCCGATCACCACCACAAACACATTCGACAGTTGGCCCGAGTACTGGCGCAGAGACGGCACGCGGCGAATCGCGTACATCGGCATCAGGAACAGCAGGCACGCGATGATCGGCCCGCCCAGGGTTTCGATCATGCCCAGGATGCTTGGGTTGAAAGTGGCCACGGCCCAGCAGGTCAGCACCATGAACAGTGCGGTGCAGCGTTCCAGCCCTTTGGACGACATCGAGCGGTTACGCCCGCGCAGGGATTTGACGATCAGCCCCTGGAAGCCTTCGCTGGCGCCGATGTAGTGGCCGAGGAAGGATTTGGTAATGGCCACCAGCGCGATCAACGGCGCGGCGTAGGCGATCACCGGGGTCTGGAAGTGGTTGGCCAGGTACGACAGGATCGAAATGTTCTGCGCCTTGGCGGCGGCCAAGTCAGCTGGCGACAGGGCCAGCACGCAACTGAAGCAGAAGAACATCACCGTCAGCACCATCATGCCGTGGGCAGTGGCGAGGATGCCGCTGCTTTTGCGCTCGGCCTGGGCGCCATACACGCGCTTCTGGTCAACCGCGAACGCTGAAATGATCGGTGAGTGGTTGAAGGAAAACACCATCACCGGGATCGCCAGCCACAGGGTCTTGAAGAACAGCGGTAACGGCATGCCTTCGCTGGCCGAGGCGAAAAATGCGCCGTTCCAGTTGGGGATCAGGCTCACGGCCAGCAATAGCAGGGCGGCGACGAACGGGTACACCAGCACACTCATGGCCTTGACGATCACACCCTGGCCGCAGCGCACGATGGCCATCAGACCGAGGATCAACACCAGCGACAGGATCGCCCGCGGCGGCGTGGCCATGTGCAGTTGGTGTTCCATGAAGCTGCTCAGCGTGTTGGTCAGCGCCACGCTGTACACCAGCAGGATCGGGAAGATGGCGAAGAAGTAGAGCAGGGTGATCAGCTTGCCGGCACCGACGCCGAAGTGTTCTTCGACCACGTCGGTGATGTCGCCGGATTTGCCTGACAATACAAAACGCGTCAGCCCACGATGAGCAAAGAAGGTCATCGGAAAGGCCAGCAACGCCAGCACGATCAGCGGCCAGAAGCCGCCGACGCCAGCATTGATTGGCAGGAACAAGGTGCCTGCGCCGATGGCGGTGCCGTAGAGGCCCAGCATCCAGGTGGTGTCGTGTTTGGTCCAGCGAGTTGTTACGGTGGTCTCTGAAGCAGGATTTTCGGCAGCAGGTGTACGTACATCGGTCATCGGTATTGCCTCGTTATTATTTTTGCGCGGGCTCACGTATGGGGCGGGTAAAAGTGCTCCGGTTAGCACTCCACCCAGCTGACCGCCAGGCCGCCCCGTGAAGTTTCTTTGTATTTGTCATGCATGTCTGCGCCGGTATCGCGCATGGTGCGGATTACCCGGTCGAGGGAAATGAAGTGTTTGCCGTCACCGCGCAGGGCCATTTGTGTGGCATTGATGGCTTTGACGGCGGCGATGGCGTTGCGCTCGATGCACGGCACTTGCACCAGGCCACCGACCGGGTCGCAGGTCAGCCCGAGGTTGTGTTCCAGGCCGATTTCGGCGGCGTTTTCCAGTTGTTCCGGGGTGGCGCCGAGGATGTCGGCCAGGCCGGCGGCGGCCATGGCGCAGGCGGAACCCACTTCGCCCTGGCAACCGACTTCGGCGCCGGAGATCGAGGCGTTCTTTTTGCACAGGATGCCGACGGCCGCTGCAGCGAGGAAGAAATTGACCACATCATCGTCGGACGCGTCCGCGTTGAACTTCATGTAGTAATGCAGCACCGCTGGAATGATTCCTGCCGCGCCGTTGGTTGGCGCAGTGACCATACGCCCGCCGGCGGCATTTTCTTCGTTGACGGCGAGGGCGAACAGGTTGACCCATTCCATGGCCGACAAGGTCGAGGTGATGACATTGGGTTTGCCGATTTCCAACAGGCTGCGGTGCAATTTCGCCGCACGGCGTGGCACATCAAGGCCACCTGGCAAGATGCCTTCATGGCGCAGGCCTTGCTCTACGCATTCGCGCATCACTGACCAGATATGCAGCAGCCCGCTGCGGATGTCTTCATCGCTGCGCCATGCGCGTTCGTTGGCCATCATCAATTCCGAAACCCGCAGGCCGTGCGTGTTGCACAGGGCCAGCAGTTCGACGGCGCTGGAAAAGTCGTAGGGCAATTCCACATCGCTGGCAGGCGCAATGCCTGAGGCAGCTTCAGCCGCTTCGATGATGAAACCACCACCTACCGAGTAATAGGTTTGTTCGCTGAGCAGGCCGCTGTCGCCGTAGGCGTGCAGGGACATGGCGTTGGGGTGATAGGGCAGGCTTTCGTCCAGCAGGAGCAGGTCTGTGTGCCAGTTGAAGGCAATGTCCTGCTTGCCCGCGAGCAATAAACGGCCGGACTCGCGCAATTGCTGGATACGCGCGTTGATCGAGGTGGGATCGACCTTGTCCGGCCATTCGCCCATCAGGCCCATCACGCAGGCGCGGTCGGTGGCATGGCCGACGCCGGTGGCGGACAACGAGCCGTACAGACGTACTTCGACACGGCGTATGTCGTTCAGCAAATGTTGGTCGGTGAGGGCTTGGGCAAAGGTCGCCGCCGCCCGCATCGGGCCGACGGTATGCGAGCTGGAAGGGCCGATGCCCACCTTGAATAGATCGAAAACACTGATAGCCATGCTAAAGCCTTACAAGCAATGGAGTAGAAATCGCTGCCATGTTTTGTAGGACGAGCGGAATTGGCGCGATACTGAGCCTCTGGATCGGCACTGACCAACGAATTATCCTAAGACACCCTTTAGCAGGACTAAACCCTATGGCCCGCCCCCTTCATGGTCAGACGTATGTCTGGCTGCACGTTTTTTCCCGTGCTGCGCGGCATCTGTCGTTCACCCGCTGCGCCGAAGAACTGCACATCACACCGGGGGCGGTGAGCCAGCAAATCCGCCAGTTGGAGGAGCGTTTGGGCTTTCGCCTGTTTCATCGACGTGCGCGCGGGGTGGAACTGAGTGCCGAAGGGCAGCGATTGGCGGCGACGGTGGGGGAGGCCTACGGCAGCATCGATGCCGAATTGCAGCGGTTGGACGCGGGGATGATCAGCGGCACCTTGCGGTTGCGTTCTATCCCCTCGTTTCTCGGCAAGTGGCTGACCCCGCGCTTGCCACGCCTGCAGCAACGTTTTCCGGATATCCAGCTGCGCATGGTCGCCGAAGACAGCAGCATCGCGCTGCACGAGGGTGACTTCGACCTGGCCATCGACTTGAACGACGGCAGCTACCCCGGCCTGTTATCCACAGCCCTGCTCGATGAACAAATTTTCCCGGTGTGCGCCCCCAGCCTGCTGCGCGGCCGCCCGCCCTTGCATGGCCCGGCTGACCTGGTGCATTTCCCGCTGTTGCATGACATTACTGCCTGGCGTGGGAGTTATGAATACGCCGAGTGGGAGTTTTACCTGAACGCCATTGGCTATCACCAAGCCGATGTGCGGCGCGGGCACACCTTCAACCGCAATCACCTGACCATCGAGGCTGCCATCGCCGGCATGGGCGTGGCCATCGCGCGGCGCACGTTGCTCAATGATGAACTGGAGCGCGGCACCTTGATCGTGCCGTTTGGGCTGGCCGTGCCCAACCATAAACGCTACGTGCTGCTTTACGCGCCGGGCGCGCTGAGCCATCCGGGCGTACGTGCGGTGCATGACTGGCTGGTGGAAGAAGCGGGGATTTTTCGCGGATTGCACCCGTTGGGGGAGGGGCAATTGTAAGGTTCGCTGGGCGTAAGAAGATGTAACTAACTCCCCACCCTAACAGCGTTTTTGCTCGTAGTCAGACTTAATTTGTAATGTGGGATTTATCTTTGCAAAGGACTTGAAATGTTCTTCTGACTGCTCAATTGTGTAATCAAGAGGTCATGGTTTCACCACCCCGGTGTTGCAGTTTGTGACCTCTCGCGAGCTAGCTGAAATAAGGGAAGAACTATGCAAATCCAAGTCAATAGCGATAACCATATTGAAAGCAGCATCCGACTGGAGGAGTGGGTACGTACTACCATTGAGAGCACGCTCGAACATTATGAAGAGCACCTGACCCGTGTCGAGGTCTACCTGAAGGACGAAAATGGCGACAAGCCTGGTCCCCACGATTTAAGTTGCCGTCTGGAAGCACGGCCAAAGGGCCATCAACCGCTGTCGGTATTGCATAAAGCCGATACCCTGGAACAGGCGATCGACGGTGCAGCCGTCAAGCTGGAGCATGCGCTGGAACATCTGTTCGGCAAACTGCAAGGCAAGCCACGCGCTGCCGGGAAAAGCCAGCCGACCACCAAAGTCAATGAAGATGAGCTTGAACAGGAGTTTCTGGAAAAAGAACGTGCGGTGTTTAACAGCTGATAGCTGACGGTTCTTTCATCCCTACTAAAACGGGCCTGCATTTGCAGGCCCGTTTTCGTTTATTTGGCGCGTCGGAAAAAATACCCGCTCAACACCGCCAACCCGCAAGCGCCCAGGCCCGCAAAGAGCATCGCCCAACCGACGCCGTGGCGCAGCGCGGCCTGGGCATCGGTGGGGGCCAGCGCCAACACGTCCAGCTTGCCCGCCGCAATATGCTGGCTGATTTCTGGCCAATTCATGGACGTGGTTTCGGGGAGCAGGCTCGCGAGGTGATGGCTGATTCCCAGCAACAGCACCAGCCCCATCAGCGCGATATTGAGGGCCAGGGTTATCAGCCGTGCACTGAGGTCGATGCCCGAGGCCATGCCCGCGCGGTCGGCTGACACCGAGCCGGTGGTGGTGTTGGTGGTGGGCGAATTGGTCAGTGCCAAGCCCACGCCGGCCATCGCGCAGCTGAAAAGCACCCAGGCAATGCTCGGATGCTCGGCACCATTGGCCGCTGCCATGGTGATAAATCCTGCGCCCATCAAGCCCAGTCCCAAGGGAATGATGCGTTCTGCGCCATAGCTCAGTGCCAGGCGTTCGGCCAACGGTGGCACCAGCAACGTGGGCAGGGTGTAGGCGAGCAGGGCGCCGCCGGTGGTCATCGTGTCGTAGCCCAGGCCGGCCTGGAAGTAGAGCGGCAGGTAGATCATGAATGGCCAGAAGCTGAAATTCATGCCGATCGAGCCCATCAGCGCGCCGTTGAAGCGCTGGATGCGGAACACCGAGAAATCGAACATCGGCTGGGCGCTGCGCCTTTCAATCAGGATAAATAGCAGCAGCCCGGCCAGCGACAAGCCTGCCCAACCAAGCATGGCCGGTGCGCCGAAGCCGTTCTCGCTGCCCTGGGTGATGAAGTACACCAGCGCAAATACCGACAGCGTCAGGGTCAGCATGCCGGCAATGTCGAGGCGATGGCCGGCTGGGTCGCGGGATTCCTCGACGCTGATGCGCAGCAACACCAAGGTCAACAGGGTGAGCGGCGCATGCACGAGGAACACCCAGCGCCAGTCTGCTACCGCCAAAATCAACGCGCCCACCATCGGTCCGAAGCCCAGGCCCACGCCCGCGATCACGCCCCATATTGCGAAAGCGCGCGCCCGTGCCGCGGGTTCACGAAACCGGTGCGAAAGAATTGCGAACTGACAGATCATCATGGCACCGGCGCCCACGCCCTGGACAAAACGTGCGGCGATCAGCGTGGACGCGTCGTTCGCCAACCCACACGCCAGCGAGGCCAGCCCAAACAGCCACAAGCACAGCACCAGCATGCGCCGACGCCCAAAGCGATCGGCCAGTGTGCCCGCTGCCATCAAGACGCTGGTGCAGGCCAGGGTGTAGGCATTCATGATCCATTGCGCGTCCTGAAAGCCCGTGCCCAACTGCTGTTCCAGGGTTGGCAGGATGACCGGCACGCTGGAGATTTCCAGGCCGAACATCAGGGCTACGAGGCAGACGGCGGTAAGGGCAACGCCATCTCTGGCAGTGCGCGGGGCGCTGACGACCGATACAGCGGCGGCGGGCGGCATGGGTGGTTCCTTTCGATTGGGTGAGAGCAGTATTCTCGCGGGAACAAGGTTCTTTATTTGTGATAAGTTTTCCGTCAATAAGGGAATTGAAGGCGACAATAGACTTATGGCCACCCCGCGTTTTGATGGCGTCGAACTCTTCCTGCAAATCGTCGAGAGCGGCAACCTGACCGAAGCCGCCGAACGCCTGAACCTCACGCGTTCGGCGGTGGGCAAGGGGTTGGCGCGGTTGGAGGCGCGTTTGGGCACCTGCCTGTTACAGCGCTCTACCCGCCGCCAGCGTCTGACCGAGGACGGGCAGGCTTATTACGAGCATTGCCTGCGTGCACTGGCAGAGTTGGAGGCCGCCGAATCGGTATTGGAGAGTGGCCGCCAGCAACCGCGTGGGCGGTTAAGGGCAAGCTTGCCGCTGGCCTTCGGTCACCACTATGCGGCACCTGCTTTGTGGGGCTTGATGGACCGGTACCCGCAATTGGAGATCGAGATTTCCTTCTCTGACCGGCTGACGGATCTGGCGCAGGAAGGCTTCGACGTTGCCGTGCGTATCGGCCCGCTCCCGGATACAGACCGCCTGAGTGCACGCCGCCTGGGCGAACAGTCCGTGGGCCTGGCCGCTTCACCGGCCTATTTGCAACGTGTCGGGCGGATTGAATGTATCGAGGACCTCGCCGGTCATCGAGGCATTGCCTACCGTTTCGCTACTTCGCATAGCTCGGGGGTGATATCACCTTTGGTGCTGGACGACCTCCAGGCCGTGGCCGATGCCGCCATTGCTGGCGTGGGCCTGGCCTGGTTGCCGAGCTGGTTGATTGCGCACTATGTGCTGCGTGGCCAACTGGAAGCGGTACTGCCGAGCTACCGCGACCAGCCTGCGCCGATCCATGTGATTTGGCCCACGGCCGCGCACATGCCGGCCAAGACGCGCTGCGCCATCGACGCGTTGGTCGCCAGCACGCCGAGTTGCTTGGCGGGCAGCTAGCGCCCAATCGAAAAGGCCGAACTCCAGTGGGAGCTGTCGAGCCCCTGCGAGGCTGCGAAGGCGATGGCACAGGCAAATTTAGTTGCCTGACCCACCGCTTTCGCAGCCTCGCTAAAGCTCGACAGCTCCCACAGGGTCTTGCATCGTTTGTAAGGCCCCACGCCTTAATTGAAGCGCTATGACTCAGGCAGTTAAAACGCGATGGAGGTTTGCACGTAGACGGTGCGCGGCTCGCCCACGTATTTGCCCTTGTTGTTGTCGTCGAACGAGCGGGTGAAATACTGCTTGTTGAAGATGTTTTTCACACCGACTGCCACGTTCAAGTCCGACAGTTGCGGGCCGAAGTCATACGCCGCGCGGCTGCTGAACAGCATGTAGCCGGGGATGCGTCCGGTGCTGCCATCGGCACTTTCCGCCTGGGTGTTGGCGTTGTCGGCGAACTGGCTGCTCTGGTAGCTGCTGTCGAGGTTGAGCTTCCAGCGGCCTTCGGTGTAACCCACGCCGAGGGTGCCTTTGTGCTTGGACGAAAAGGGTACGCGGTGGCCTTTGTTCGGGCAGTTTTCACGGATGGTCGCGTCCACATAGGCATAAGTGGCGTACACATCAAACCCCGCGAGCGCCGGGCTCAAACCGTCGAGCGCGTAGTTGATGCTCGACTCGATACCCTGATGGCGCGTTTCACCGCGCGCGATCACCGAATCGTTGGTCTGGTTGCTGTCGTACTGGTTGTCGAAGTTGATCAGGAACGCGCCGATTTCCGCACGCAAGGTGCCGTTGTCATAGCGTGTGCCGAGTTCCCAGGTGCGGGCTTTTTCCGGTTTCACTTCGCCGCTGGTCACGCGGTTCGGCATTTGGCTGTACTGCACGCTGCCGAATGAGCCTTCGGTGTTGGCGTAGAGGTTCCAGTCTTCGGTGAGGTGGTAAAGCACGTTCAACGCCGGCAGTGCGGTGTTGTAGTCGCCTTTGTACTTCACGTTGGTCAGGTTGTTGGTCTGCTGGGATTCGATCATCTCGTAGCGCACGCCCGGGGTGATGGTCCACTTGCCGATATCAATGCGGTCATCGACGAAAAACGCATTGGCCTCGGTGGCGCCGCGGGTGTCGCGGTCATTGCGACTGTTGGTGGTCGGCAACTGATGGTTGGCGCTGATCGGCGTGCGGTAGCGCAATTCGTGGCCAGCTTCGTTGATGTAGCGGTAGCCGACGCCCACTTCATGGCTGCTCGGGCCTATGTCGAAGCCTTGGGCGAAACGGGTTTCCAGGCCGCGTACCCAGTACTCGCGCGGTGACAGCGAGAGGAAGCTGCCCTGGTCCAGGTAGCCATTACGCAACGTTGTGGTGAAGAAGGTGTTAGCGGTGAATTCGCGGCGGTCTTCCTGGTAGCGGTAACCGGCGTTGAACATCGTACGGCGGCCCCAGAATTTGTCGTAGGGGCGCGTGGACTGGTACGGATCAGCCTTGTAGTCCTTGACGTTCAAGCCGCCGGGCATATCGGCCTGGCCTTCGTAGTACTGCGCCATGGCATTGAAGCTGTTGGCGTCGTCCAACTGGTATTTGCCCTTGAGGATCAGGTCGTCGATGCGCGTGTTGCTGTTTTCGCGCCAGTCGCCGCCACGCGTGCCGGAGTACAGGATCGCGCCGCCCAGGCCATTGTCCGCGGTGCCGCCGGCCAGCAGGTTGCCGGTGGTCTTGAAGCCGTCGTGGCTGGAGGATGGGCTGGTCTCGGTCTGCAAGCCGCCTTTGACCGTCGGCGCATCCGGGATCGCGCGGGTCACGAAGTTGACGATGCCACCGACGTTTTGCGGGCCGTAGCGCACCGCGCCGCCGCCGCGTACCACGTCTACTGCGTCCATGTTGCCCATGCTGATCGGCGCGAATGACAGCTGCGGCTGGCCATACGGTGCGAAAGGCACCGGGATGCCGTCCATCAGCACGGTGGAGCGCGATGCCAGGCGCGGGTTGAGGCCGCGAATGCCGAAGTTCAGCGCCATGTCGTGGCTGCCGGTGCCGTTGTTTTCCGGGGCGTTGACGCCGGGAATGCGGTTGAGCACATCACGGGCCTGGGTCGCGCCCTGGCGCTCGAACGCTTCACGGCGGATCACATCACGCGCACCAGGGTGTTCGAACACGTTGGTTTGCGCCGCGTCGCCGAGCCAGTCCCCGACCACGCTTGAGGTTTGCAGTTCGACGGTAGCGGGGCCGTTGGCCGGTTGCAGGCTGTAGGCGTTATCACCTTCGGCGCGGGCTTGCAGGCCCGTGCCCTCCAGCAGTTTTTGCAGGCCTTCGGCAGCGCCGTAATTGCCCGACAACCCACCGCTCTGCATGCCGGCCGTGACCGCGGAACCGAAAGAAATCAACACGCCAGCCTCGCGCCCAAATTGGTTCAGCGCTGCTTCCAGGGTCGCCGGGGCGATGTGATACGGCTTGGCATCGGCGGCCATCACCTGCGGCAGCACGGTAAGACTGAGGCTGGCGCCGAGTAGGAGTTGGCGCAAGGTGCGGGCGAGAAGCGTCGGTTGCTGGGGCATGAAGAGCGGTCCTGAGAAGGAAAGATCAAGGTGGCTTTCCTTCTCTGTCACGCGAGGTGTGGAAATCGGCTCACTTGCGGGTAAAAAAGTGCTGAAATAATTTCAGGCGCGAGCCTGGACCGTCACCCAGTAGCGGGTAAACCGCCGCACTTTGACCGGCAGGCTGACTTCCAGCAGGTCGAGGATGCGCTCGCTGTCGTCCAGCGGGTAGCTGCCGGACAGCAGCAGGTTGGCCACTTGCGGGTCGCAATTAAGCTGGCCACGGCGATAGCGGCCCAGCTCGGCGAGAAAATCCTCCAGACGCATGTGCGCGGCCACCAGCATGCCGTCGGACCAGGCGCCGCTGTTGGCGTCGGTGGGCAGTGGGGTGTCCCAGCCTTCACGGGTGAAATTGACCTGGCGCGTGGCCTCGACGCTCAGCGGCAAGCCGCGGTAGCCGTTGGGCATTATGTCGACAGTGCCGTCAAAAACGGCCAGTTGGGTATGGTCGTTGAACTGGCGCACATTCAGCCGTGCGGCCTGGCTGCTGAGCAAACCCTGGCCGGTGAGTACATGCAGCGGCGTATTGCCGGCGCGGGCAGTCAGCAGCATTTCGCCCTCAAGCAGGCGGATCAAACGTTGGCTGCCATCAAAATGCACATCCACCGCGCTGCCGGTGTTGAGCTGCAACCGGCTGCCGTCGGCCAATTGCACATTGCGCCGTTGGCCGACGGGGCTGCGGTAGTCGGCGCTCAATGGCGGCAAAATATGCTGCTGGCGCAGGCCCCAGGCGGCGGCCGAGCCCGCACCGAGGATCAGCAACAGCTTCAGGGCCTGGCGCCGGCTGCTGGATTTGGGCGCACTCAACGCGGCATGCGCCAGCGGCGAGGGCATGCCGCGCAGGCGCTGGTTCACGCGCTGCATATGGTCCCACGCGCGCTGATGTTCGCTGTGGGCGTTCAGCCATTGTTGCCAGGCCGCTTGCTGGCGCGGGTTGAGCGCGCCTTGCTGCATTTCCATCAGCCAATGCACCGCCTGCTCGGCAACCTGGGTTGAAAAGTTCACAGGGCGAAGTAGCAGCGCATCGCCGCTTTATTCAGGTGGCGTTTGACCGTGGCGATGGAAATGCCCAGCTCGGCGCCGATTTGTGCGTAGGTCAGACCGTCAAGCTGGGCCAGCAGGAATGCACGTTTGACCAGGGTGGGCAGGCCGTCGAGCAATTGGTCCAGCTCCAGCAGGGTTTGCAGGATGATGGCGCGTTCTTCTTCAGAGGGCGCCACGTGTTCAGGGCTCTGCGCCAGTGCCTCGAGGTAGGCGCGTTCCAGGTCCTGGCGGCGGTAGAAGTTGAACAATACGCGCTTGGCGACGGTGGTGAGGAAGGCGCGGGGTTCGATCAGCGTTGGGGTTTCCCGTGCGGTGAGCACGCGGATGAACGTGTCCTGCGCCAGGTCGGCCGCGCTTTCCGGGCAGCCGAGCTTGCGTCGCAAGCAGCCGGTGAGCCAGTGGTGATGGTCGTTGTACAAAACTTCGACGGTATTGGACGGCTGCAACGCAATCACTCCACAAGCATTGGCATGCTCTAGAGAACAAGAATTGTTCGCATTGTAGGGGGCGTGACAAGGTTCGGCAATCCGCCAGAGCAGATGAATCATCCGTTCTCTTTTGCTTATGAGAATATTTATCATTAATATTGCGCGCTGATGAACCTGGCGCCTCCCGCATGAAAAGCAAACGCTCACTGCCTGTTACCTACCGTCTAGCCGTCACCTCGCGCGTGCTGGCAGCCGTGGTGGGTGGCTATTTGATGGCGTCCCTGGCCAGCATTTGCCTGGCGCTGTGGATGCCGACTTCCCGCGCCGACGCGGTGGTCACCGGGATGATGAGTTCATTTGTGTTTTACCTGCTGGCGGTGCTCTGGTGTTTCGCCTGCCGCACGGCGTGGCGCGCATGGGCGGGTGTAATGGTGCCGAGTGCACTGTTTGCCACCTTGGCGGGCGTGGGTTTGTGGATGGCGCGCACATGAAAGAGGGCTTTCGCCAGGCCATGGCCTGGTTGCACACATGGGCGGGATTGATATTTGGCTGGCTGCTGTTTGCGATTTTCCTGACCGGCACCTTGTCCTATTTCAAGGACGAAATGACCCACTGGATGCAGCCCGAAGTGCGGGCCTATCCACTGGACGACGCGCGCAGTCTCGCTGCCGCGCAAACCTATTTGCAGCAACAGGCGCCCAACGCCGCGCGCTGGTTTATCACCTTGCCGGACAGCCGCGACCCGGGCCTGTCGGTGATGTGGCAAGACAAACTCGACCCCGGCAAGCGCGGCAACTTCATCCACAAGGTCCTCGACCCTGTCACCGGCCAACCCGTCCAGGCCCGCGAAAGCATGGGCGGCGAATTCTTCTACCGATTCCACTTCCAGCTGCAAATGCCTTACCCGTGGGGCCGTTGGCTGTCGACCATTGCCGCGATGGTGATGTTCGTCGCGTTAATCACCGGCATCATCACCCACAAGAAAATCTTCAAGGACTTCTTCACCTTTCGCCCACGCAAAGGCCAGCGTTCCTGGCTTGACGGGCATAACGCGGTAGGTGTGCTGGTGTTGCCGTTTCACCTGATGATCACCTACAGCAGCCTGGTGATATTTATGAACATGGTGATGCCTGCGCCGATCGCTGCCTCCTACGGCAGCGACAGCCGCGCGTTTTTCAACGAAGTGTTCCCCGCGATCAACAATGCGCCGGCGCTCGGCCAGCCCGGCAAATTGCTGCCGTTGTTGCCAATGTTTGAGCAGGCCCGCACGCAATGGGCGGGCGGCCATGTCGGTCGTTTGGTGGTGAATAACCCGAGTGATGTGAATGCGTCGGTCAATGTGGTCCGCGCGGGCTCCGACAGTGTGGTGCAGGATTTCGGCAGCACCCTGTCATTCAGCGGCACCACTGGCGAGCTGTTGCGGGTGAGTGGCGAGCAGTCACTGCCGGCGGCAATCAGCGGCAGTTTCTATGGCCTGCACATGGGCCATTTCGCTGGCCCGGTGCTGCGCTGGCTGTACTTTATCTGTGGCCTGGCGGGTACGGCGATGATCGGCACCGGCTTGGTGATATGGCTCGGCAAGCGTCAGCTCAAGCACGCTAAAACCTCGGTGATGCCGTTTGAACTGCGGCTGGTGGAAGTGCTGAATATCGCCAGCATGTCCGGGCTGATGCTCGCCATCGCAGGGTTTTTCTGGGCCAACCGCTTGTTGCCGGTGAGCTTCGCCGAGCGCTCCGACTGGGAAATAAATACCTTTTTTATTGCCTGGGGCCTGAGCCTGTTGCACGCCGTGCTGCGTCGAGGCCGCCAGGCTTGGGTTGAGCAATTGAGTCTCGGCGCGCTGCTGTTTGTGGCGGTCCCACTGCTTAACGCGCTGACCACCTCGCAGCATTTGGGCGTGTCACTGGCCAGCGGCGACTGGGCCATGGTCGGCTTCGACCTGACCTGCCTGGCCAGCGGTCTGTTCCTGGCGTGGGCCGCCTGGAAGATGCAGCACCGCATGGCGCCGCAGCCCAAGGTCGAACGTGCACCCGCATTGACGCTCAAGCAGGAGGCGAACTGAATGCTGCTCGCATTGCTGATGTGCTACGCCGGGTTTGCCGCGCTGTGCCTGTCCACAGATCGTCATCATGGCGAACTGCTGCACAGCAAGCCTTCGCCACCTCGACGCCTGACGTTACGTACGGCCGGTGGTTTGCTGCTGGTGCTGTCGACGTGGCCAGCGGTGGCAGCCTCGGGTTGGGCTCAAGGTTTGGTGGAGTGGTGCGCTGTGTTGATGCTCAGCGCACTGTTGCTGGTGTTGCTGTTGCCGTATCGGCCAAGGCTGGCCTTGAGCCTGGCGGGTGTCGGCCTGCTGGCCAGCCCGGTTGCTGCCTTCGCCCTGTTTTGAGCCTGCCATGATGATCAGCACGCCACCCGAATCCCAGGACAGCCCGCATACCGATGCGGCCGGTGGGCGTGCGCATTTCCTGCAGGTGTTTTTATCCCAGCGCTCGCAAATGGAGGCGCTGGTCAGTCGACGCGTGGGTTGCCGCGCTACGGCGGCCGACCTGGTGCAAGACCTGTTCCTGCGCTTTTGGCGTCGACCGTTGGTGCAGGTCGAAGAGCTCAGCACCTACCTGTTGCGCTGCGCTGGCAACATCGCCATCGACCATTTGCGCAGTGAAGGCGCGCGCGTGCGCAGCAGCGAAGGTTGGTTGCCGGAACAACAGGACAACCAGGGCTCCGAACCCCAGGCAGCCCTCGAAGCGGGCAATGACCTGCGCCACGTCGAAGCCGCCTTGCGCAGCTTGCCGGAGCGTACCCGGCAGATTTTCCTGCTCAACCGCATCCACGGCCGCAAATACACGGAAATTGCCAAGGCCATGGGGCTGTCCCAAAGTGCCGTGGAAAAACATATGATGCGTGCCCTCGAAGCCTGCAAGGCCAGCATTCGCGAACCCTCTTGCCCACGCACGCCAGGGAAAGCACCGTGAACGTTACCCCCACGCCCGCCCAGGAACAGGCCGCACTCGACTGGTTGAGCCTGCTGCACGATCAGCCCAGCAGTGGTGACCAAGCCACGTTCAGCCGCTGGTTACGGGCTGACCCCGCGCACGTCGAAGCCTATTCACGGGCCCAGGTGCTGTGGGAGTTGAGCGAAGTGCCGGCACGCACACTGGCGGACGAAGATGCAGTGGCGTTGCAGGGCTACCTCAACTCAATGAACAGCTCAAAACGCTCGCGTGTTGCGCGCGGGGCCGGTGCCTTGGCCATGGCCGCGTGTTTGCTGGTGATGGTGTCCCTGGGCGCGGGTTGGCAGCCATCGCGCTGGGTCGATGACTTCGGCGCCGATTACGTGACGGCGCCAGGCGAGGTGAAGACCGTAACGCTGGCGGATCAAACCCGAGTGACCCTGGATGCCGACAGCGCCATTGCCGTGGATTTCAGCCATGGCGAGCGGCACATCCAGTTGCGCCGTGGCGCGGGTTTTTTCCGCGTGACCCACACCGGCCAGCCCTTTGTAGTCGAGGCCGGCAGCGGGGAGGTGCGGGTCTTGGGCACGCAGTTCGAAGTGCGCCTGCAACCGGCCGGGGCCCAGGTGACGGTGCTGTCCGGCCGGGTTGGCGTAACGCCGTCCAGGCAAGGGCCGCAGCAGGTGCTGACGGCAGGCCAGCAAGTGGCCTACGCCGACGGTGTGGCCGATGCCCTGCACGCGGTCGACAGCGAATCGCGCCTGGCCTGGCGCGACGGCTGGCTCAATTACTACAAAGCGCCGTTGGCCGAGGTGGTTCAGGACCTTAGCCGCTACTACCCTGGGCGAATCCTTCTTCTCAACGACGAGATGGCCGCCAAGCGTGTCAGCGGGAGTTTTCCGAGCAAGGACCCAGTGGCAGTTTTGAGTGCCTTGCAGGCGGTTCTGGGCTTTGAACAGCACACCGTGCTGGGCCGTATGATTGTATTGCGCTAGACATTAATCCCCTCCGTCGCCACCTCCTGCGTGGCGATTGTATGAAATATCTTCCTCTTTTTATTTTCTCCATGTCGCTGTAGGCCAGGTATTGCGCTGTCTGCAGGTCTTTCATTTAACCTTCATCCCAATTGCCAAAACCTGTCACCAAACCGTTACACGCGCCAAGGATGATCCCCGGATTCCTGAACAGGTGGTCAGGAAGATTGGCGTCGCCGTTCACCCGGTTCTGACAGCCAGCACCTCCCTCCATAACAACAGATAGATGCACGTAAGGGATCTACTCGTGAAGATCAACACACTCTCTGCCCTGCTGTTAGCCTCGGGCCTAGGAAGCTTTGCGCCACTGGTTTTGGCAGACACCACGCAGGATGTCGGTTCGGTGGACGTCGCCGGCAAACAGAGCCTGGGCAACGGCCACATGATTCGCGAAGAAAGTGCCAAGGCGCGATCGACGGTGACCAAGGAAGCCATGGACGAAATGTCGGGGACCGCCAACGCCATCGACAAACTCAAATACACGCCGGGCATCAACGTTTCCAGTGATGACGCCAGCGGCACCAGCGGCACCAACTTCACCATGCGTGGCATGAACTCCGACCAGATCGGGGTTTCCGTCGATGGCGTGCCGATCAACGACTCGGGCAACTACAGCGTTTATTCAAACCAGCTGGGCGACCCGGAAAACCTCGCCGAAGTATTCGCCACCCAAGGCTCTTCGGAAGCGGACGGCCCGCACATCGGCTCCAGCGGCGGCAACATCGGCATGATCACCCTGCGGCCGACCAAAGAGTCCGGGGTGTTCGCCAAACAGATCGTCGGCGCCAACGATCTGCGCAAAACGTTCGTGCGGGTGAATACCGGCGATTTCGGTGGCCTCAAGACCTGGGTCTCGGCGTCTCATCTGGAAGGTGACAAGTGGCGCGGCAAGGGCACATTGCGCAGCGACAAAGTCGAGTGGAGCAGCCTGTTCGAAGACGGCAATGGCAACTCGACCCTGGCCACGGTGAAATACAACAACCAGGAAAACTACAACTACAACACCCTGAGCAAGTCGCAGTTCGAGACAGAAGGGCGACGCAAGGACTTCTCGGAGACCCCGGTTTACAAGTCGGGTTTGCTGTCGTCGTCCTACAAGCTCAACCGCAACCCGTTCGAAAGCGTCAACGCCACGCTCACTCAGCGCTGGCAACTGCAAGACAACCTGTCGCTGACGGTCACACCTTATTACTACTGGGCCAACGGTGGCAGTTTCAGCGGCCAGACCGCTTCGAACCTGGGGCCCAAGTCCGACAAGGCCGGCAACTACGACCTGAGCAACCTGAAATCGCTCAACTACTATCGCCCTTCGTGGACCGAAACCTGGCGCCCTGGCGTCACCGCCAAAATGAAATGGGACATCAACGAAGAACACAGCCTGGATTACGGCTATTGGTATGAACGTGCTCGCCAGCGCCAGACCCAGCCCTTTATCGGGATCAACGGCGAAGGCGCACCCGATGATGTGTGGGGTGACTACAACAGCGGCGGCCAGGTGGTCGACAAGAACGGCGCGACCGTACAGGGTCGTCATTACTACACCATCACCCCGGCTCAGAAGCTTTGGGTTCAGGACAGCTGGCAAGCCACGCCGGACCTGAGTTTTGTCGGTGGCGTTGCGTACCAGTACGTCGAGCGCGACGGCAACAATCTGGGCAGCCTGTACGACACGCCGGAAAAACGTAACACCCGTTACCACCAGTTCCTGCCGAACTTCAGCACCAAGTACCAGGTCGACGAGAGCAACCAGGCGTTCTACAACGTTACCCGCAACATGCGTACGCCGCCGAACTACGTGCTGTACAACAAGGGCGACTCCGTCAGCCTGAAGCCTGAGTTAAGCTGGAACCAGGAACTGGGCTGGCGCTACACCGAAGACACCCTGGCGCTGAGCGCGACCTTGTTCTACATCAGCTTCAAGGATCGCCAGTTGTCGACCACCGACTTGAACGGTGACTACGCAGTGATCAACGTCGGCAAGGTCGACAACAAAGGCCTGGAGCTGGAATGGAGTGGCCTGTTGCCGCACAACTTCAACTACTACGCCTCCTACACCTACACCCAGTCTGAGCAGAAAGACAATGTGCTCAGCAAGAATGTGTTGCTGCCCACAGCGGGCAAGCAACTGGCCAACGTGCCGGAAAACATGTTCAACCTGGTGTTCGGCTATGACGACTCGCGTTTCTACGGCAACGTTGCGGGCAAATACGTCGGCAGTTTCTACGGCGATTTGACCAACGACGAAAAAATCTCCGGCCGTACCGTGTTTGACCTCAACGCCGGTATCTACTTGCCGGTGGACAAGAAAGTCATCAAGTCCGCGGCCCTGCGGTTCTCGATGCTTAACGTGTTCGACAAGGAATACTTGAGCTCGGCGCGCACCGTGTCGTTCAACTCGGCACCGGTAAACGGCCTGGCGCCGAGCACGGCGTATTACAACGTGGGTGAGGAACGCACGGCGATGGTGTCGCTGGAAGCCAACTTCTAATTAAAGGTGCCGCTGAGCTAAATGTGGGAGCGGGCTTGCTCGCGAAAGCGGTGGGTCAGTGCCAGATGCATTGACTGACAGTCCGCCTTCGCGAGCAAGCCCGCTCCCACATTTGATCTGCAGTGTTTTACAAATTGGGTTACTTCAGCGCGGCCATAATCGCTTCAGGGTTGAACTCGCGAATCAGCGTGCCATTCACGTCCACAAACGGAATCCCGCCGCCGCCCAAGGCCTCATAGGCCTTGCGCGCCTGGGCGTCCTTCTCGATATCCAGCGCCTGGTATGGAATGCCTTTCTGATCCAGAAAGCGCCGGATCTGCTTGCAGTAGCCACACCACTCGGTGGAATAGAGCACCACGCGCGCTGAGGCGCGTACCTGCTCCGACACCACCTGCGAGGGGTTGAACAGCCGCTCGATCTTGCCCCAGTTCTGGATGACCACCACGACCAGCAATACCAGCAGGACCTTCTTGAGAACCCCGCCAAGCATCAGTTACGGCGCTTGAGCTGGTCAGTCAATTGGGTCGGCAGACCCTTGATGATCAAGGTGCCGGCGGCCTCGTCGTACTCGATCTTGTCGCCCAGCAGGTGCGCTTCAAAGCTGATCGACAGCCCCTCGGCACGCCCGGTGAAACGACGGAACTGGTTGAGAGTGCGTTTGTCGGCCGGGATCTCCGGCGACAGGCCGTAATCCTTGTTGCGGATATGGTCATAGAACGCCTTAGGCCGATCTTCATCGATCAAACCCGACAGTTCTTCCAGGCCCATCGGCTCGCCGAGCTTGGCCTGGCTGCTGGCGTAGTCCACGAGGGTCTTGGTTTTCTCGCGGGCCGATTCATCCGGCAGGTCTTCGCTTTCGACGAAGTCGCTGAATGCCTTGAGCAGGGTACGGGTCTCGCCCGGGCCATCGATGCCTTCCTGGCAGCCGATAAAGTCGCGGAAGTACTCCGAGACCTTCTTGCCGTTCTTGCCCTTGATAAAGGAGATGTATTGCTTGGACTGCTTGTTGTTCTGCCACTCGGAGACGTTGATCCGCGCTGCCAGGTGCAATTGGCCCAGGTCCAGGTGGCGTGAGGGGGTCACGTCCAGCTGATCGGTCACGGCCACGCCTTCGCTGTGGTGGAGCAGGGCGATGGCCAGGTAGTCGGTCATGCCTTGTTGGTAGTGGGCAAACAGCACGTGGCCGCCGGTGGAGAGGTTGGACTCCTCCATCAGCTTTTGCAGATGTTCGACTGCCGTGCGGCTGAAGGTGGTGAAATCCTGGCCGCCGTCAAAATACTCCTTCAACCAGCCGCTGAACGGGTGCGCGCCGGACTCGGCATGGAAGAAACCCCAGGCCTTGCCTTGTTTGGCGTTGTAGCTCTCGTTGAGGTCGGCAAGCATGTTCTCGATGGCGGCCGACTCGGCAAGCTCGGAGTCGCGGGCATGGAGAATTGCGGGGGTGCCGTCGGGTTTTTTGTCGATCAGGTGGACGATGCAATGACGGATCGGCATAGGCTTCTCGGCTGGTTGAGGGGAGCGGTTGGCCTCCCCGAAAAGTTGCCCAGTGTACCGCACCCATTGGCCAAGACACGTGTCCAAGGGTGCTTTGGCCGCTCTCCGACGGCCTATATGCCTTTTTTTCACGGTTTAGAGCGATAAAGCTGACCAAATGGGTATGTTGAGGCGGATATTTCCCCGTCTCTGTGCTAGTTTTGCCCCGTCTTACGCCAAGTCTCGGCGTTAAGCGTGCATTCAGCATCTGTCAGGTCGAACCAATCCCCGTTTCAAGCATCTATAACCCCGATCTCCGTGGTTATGGCCGGGGGTGCCAGGCCATGACGGTCGGGCTCGACGGCTGACACTGCACTCTGCAATCCATATGAATTTGATAGGGAAGGAACACCACAATGGCTATTACTAAAGACCAACTGATCGCTGACCTGGCTGAAGCAGTAGACGCACCGAAAACTACCGTGCGCGCTCTGCTGGACCAACTGAGCCAAGTTGTTGCTGATCAGCTGGAAAACGGCGGCGAAATCACTCTGCCAGGCGTTGGCAAACTGAAAGTGACCGAGCGTCCAGCCCGTACTGGCCGTAACCCTTCGACTGGCGCCGCCATCGAAATCGCTGCCAAGAAAGTTATCAAGCTGGTTGTGGCCAAAGGCCTGACCGACGCTGTTAACAAGTAAGACGCAGCAAAAAAAACCGTGCTTCGGAGCGATCCGGGCACGGTTTTTTGTTGCCTGCGGTTTACTGTGATGAAGGGCTAGTCGCGAACCCAGCGCTGGCGCCAGATCTGCTGCTCGTTCTTGGTCTGGAAAGTCCAGGCCACGAAACGGCTTTGCTTTTGGCCCTGGGACATCTCCACCACATGACTTTCCAGCACGTTGGCTTTTTTGAGTGCCGTCTCAATCGCGGGCAAATTTGACGCTTTTGACACCAATGTGCTGAACCACAACACCTTGTGGGCAAAATGCGCACTCTCAGCGATAAGCTGCGTGACGAAGCGCGCTTCACCGCCTTCGCACCACAACTCCGCCGATTGCCCGCCGAAGTTCAGTACCGGCAACTTGCGCTTGGGATCGGCCTTGCCCAGCGCGCGCCACTTGCGTTCGCTGCCCTTGGTGGCTTCGTCCATGGACGCGTGGAACGGCGGGTTGCACATGGTCAGATCAAAGCGCTCGCCCGGCTCCAGCAGGCCCAACAGGATTTGCTTGGGGTTGGTTTGCTGGCGCAACTGGATGACCTTGCTCAGGTCATTGGACTGCACGATGGCCCTGGCCGCGGCCACGGCGATAGGGTCGACCTCGGAGCCGAGGAAGTTCCAGCGGTACTCCATGTAGCCAATCAACGGATAGACACAGTTGGCGCCCATGCCGATGTCCAGCACCTTGACGATTGAACCGCGCGGAATCTTGCCGTCGTTGACGCTGGCCAGCAGGTCGGCGAGGAAATGCACATAGTCGGCACGCCCCGGCACTGGCGGGCACAGGTAGTCGGCTGGGATATCCCAATGCTGGATGCCGTAGAAGGCTTTCAGCAGCGCCCGGTTGAAGACCCGCACCGCGTCAGGGCTGGCAAAGTCGATACTTTCCTTGCCATAGGGGTTGATGATCACGAATTTCGCCAGTTCCGGCGTCGTTTTGATCAGCGCCGGGAAGTCGTAACGGCCTGTGTGGCGGTTACGCGGATGCAAGGTGGCCTCTTTACGCGGCGCGACGGGTTTGGCCGTGGCGGCGGTTTTAGGCTTCTTGCGCGGTGGTTTGGGTGTGCTGGGGGCGGTCATGTTGATTCTGGTGTTGGCTCAAAGTGGTGGGCATTGTCACACATTCCTGACTGAAAACAGGAATATCTAGCTTTGGGAGAATAACCAGAATGCGCGTAAAATCGGAATTATAACGTGAAGGGTTATTCTTTAATGGTTAGCTGACCTGTTATTTCTGACAGTAGATTATTGATTTTTCAGTGTGTTAATTTTTTATTGAAATACACAGGTTGGTCTCAATCTACTTAAGGTAATAACACAATGAAAAAGCACTTTTCTGTCATTTTAGTTGGGTCTATCTTGCTGGCGATGAATGCGTGGGCGGCGGGGGAGTCTCCTTTGGAGAATACGCAGAGTGGTCAAACTGCCGGGACCATTATTGTAGAGTCAGCAGGTGCATCTGCGTTTCGGGTCAGTGATGGCGACTTTGCCGATCCGCTCACTATTGGAGTGGCTGGGGCTTCACTCAGAGAAGGTAAAAACCTCTTTATTGAAAATAATGGTTCAAAGGCGACTAATATTAGCGTCCAGAATACGACCCTTTCTTCTCCGCTGAATCTTCCAGCGGGATCAAATGTCCAGTTTACTGTTACTTCGGGGAAATGGGTTTCTAAAGGGGTCAGGGTGAATGGGAAAGTGGGCGATCCGGGTACGGGCCAGGTAAATGTTCCGCCTGTATCGCAATAAGCCCGCCCTCAACCTGCTGCTCGCTCGTGGCAAGTTGATAGTTGCCATATTGATCAAAAAGCGCCCATAAAAAAGAGACCTGAGAAGGTCTCTTTTTTACATGGTTTCCAGCTTACAGACTGGAGATCCACACATGTGCTCGGCCAGCTTACCCAACGCCCGCTCAGCCTCGGCCAACTTGGCGGGTTCCTTCTCGATCACTTCAGCCGGCGCATTGTCCAAAAACGCCGAGTTGGACAGCTTGCCGTCCACTTGCTGCACGGCCAAGCTCGTACAAAGAGCATGGCGAAGACATAGTGATCGGCAGTGTGCTACGCGGGTTTGAGTATGCGAAAGCGCAAGTCAGAGCCAAGGTTGAGCATCCGTTTCGGGTGATCAAGCGCCAGTTTGGCTATACGAAAGTGCGCTTTCGTGGTCTGACGAAAAGCAGTGCTCAGCAGACGACGTTGTTCGCCTTGTCGAACTTGTGGATGGTGCGAAAACGATTGTTGAATACTGGAGAGGTGCGCCTGTAATGCGGGCTAATCGCCCTGAAACAGCGCGACTTAGAGGAAAATCATGAATTAAGAAGTGGAAAGGTCTAATGATTCGACCGAATCAGCGCTTTTTGAACCTCACGCAAAGAGGGGATCAAAAAACGGTGGGTACTTCAGACCTTCCTTAGGGGGTGCACTTTCAACTTGGTGGCGGCGTGTATCAGGCCGATGCCGGCTCCCGAGTGCATCGGGAGCGCGGTGTTAGCGAGGTCTCCATCGTGAGTAGGAGATGTTGCTTGGTTAAACTCGATTAGCCAATGAGGCGTCCATGTCCAGTACGAACATGCGCCATTTTGAATGTCTTATTCTTTTGATTTCTGCGACGCCAACGAAATCCCGAATAGGACCCCGGCAAAACGAGCCGTATATTTTTTTGTAGTTCTGCGCTTGAAGTGACGTGATCAATTCGCTGAGCGGTATCTGACCCTTTGGGCGAATAATATCGATACTATGGGCCGCTGCTAATTGTTTCAATACTTTGTCCAGGTCTTGCGGCGTTTTGAGAATATTGTTGGTTACCATGTCTTTAGGCTTGAACTCGGTCAAGATATAGTCGGGTGCTAATTTGGGGTTAAGTGAATTGTGTGCTTTGCTTATATAGTTTCCATTCAGCCTTCCCGAAAGATGCTGTAGCAATCGGCTATCATCTGTCGCAATTGACGCGCCTTTAGGTGCGAAAAAATGAAGGTCCACTCCTGATGGAAGAGCGAATCGGAACTTCTCGGCACGCGACGCTCCGTGGCTGTAAATATACGCTTTAGTAGCGTTCGGACCTCCGCTGTAAAGCTCATATGAAGCGGGTCCATTGTGAAAACCAAGACTCCGTGTCTTAACGGTCAGCGTTTCAACGCCCATCTGGCCTTTGGCTATGCTGCTGTGTTGATACGCGAGACTGGTTTCCCTGGCTGCCCCCTTTGCCCCTGCTCTTGCAGCGCGCAAAGCTAGCCCGGCGCCTGCGCCTGCTTCGAGCAGACCGGTCCCGAGTGCAGCCCAACCTAATGCTTCTGAGAGGTCAGGGTCACTTTCTCGTAGTGCCGCAGAGGCGATACCAAAGCCCGCGGACACAGTAGCTAAACCTACCGCTGCTACCGTCCACCCTATTGAAGCACCGCCGGTAAAGGGTGCCAGTGCGATACCGATTACGCCGATCCCCACAGCGGCTACAACCGGGTTTTCGATCGCTGGCGCGTGGGTAATGACAGAGTATTGGTTCAAGACCTCCGCGAACCCAGAGGGGTCACTTTTATTGACCGGGTCGTTGCTGCAATACCGATATCGATTTGATCCACCTGCACCAAACGGACTGATAGGGTCAGGAGCGTCAAAGCTTTGTTTCGCGGGATTGTAGACTCTCGCTCCGTTCCCCAGAGGATAATTACCGGTAACGCTGTCCATGGGGTGGCCGTTAAACCCAACCCACGAGCGCTGATCGATGGTATGAGGGCGATAGCCGTATGGCGTGTAAACAAAGTATGAAATTGAATTGGTAGACAGGTCGTAACTGGCAATCACCGAGCCTTTGATGTCTTTTACCTCGAAACTGCGGCTTGTTGTTGGCATGTTGCTGTCTTGGTTGATACTCTGCTGCAGCAATAAGCAGGAAGTGCTCTGGTTCATCAAAATAGAAGTGCGGTAGCTAAAAACTCCATTGCTGCTAAATACACCTTTCCGAGCGTATTGGAAGTCATCTTTATAATAGTACTGGTCGTAGTGGCCCGTACCTGAGCACCCAGCGAGTCGGCCAATGTTGTCGTAATGGTAGTCGAAACGTTGTTGTGCGTCACTGTGAACGGTTAATTGACCCTGGATATTGTAAGTGAGTGGGAAGCCGTCTTTGTTTATACAATAACCAAGGCTGTCATATTTATAAGAATGAGTTTGTTGAGTCGTACCTCTCTGAAGTGTAGTGGATTGAGGTTGGCAGGGGTCTGCAGCCCCAAATGTGTATTTATCGATAAACGTACTGCCATTGCTTGTCACGGTACATTGAATCAGGTTGCCGGCCATGTCGTATATAAAATCCTGTCGGTCAATCACATAGCGGTCAGGCGTGGAGGGTTTATGGGGGCCGCTGCACAGATAGGTTTCGAGTTGCCCTCTGAAATCGTAACGGTACTCTTCCTTGCGCAACAGTGATGCACCTTGCAGTATTTCCATTTCAGCGATTAAAGAGGTGGTATACGTTGTTTTTAATGTAAGGGGTGGAAAACCTGTGGCATTGAATTGACGTTGAATTTCTTGACCGGATGCGTTGTAAGTGTACGCAGTCGTCATGGTCTTACCATGGGTTAGATCATTCAATGTTTCGGATTCCAGTCTACCTAGCGGGCCATATATAAAATCTACGGTCAGCGTTGCGCTGGCGCTGTTCAGTAGACGGCCTTGGGTGTCGTAAGTGTATTGAGTGCTGTTACCGAACGCATCAGTTGATCGCAGTAAGAGGCCTTGAATGGAGTATTCGTATCTTGCTTGAGAGGTAGTTGAATCACTACCTCGGTTAATGCCTCCGGTAATGGTTTCAGTAAGGGTACGGGTTTGCGCGTCCCAAGCATTGCTCAGCTTAATGCGAGTAGATGAGGTGTTCGTTGCGCTGGGTTGAGTATCTGCTTTGCCCCAATTCCCGCTGCCGATATAGGCATAGTTCACTTTAGTGCCGCCGAGTACGGTAGCCGTCACGCGGCTCAGGCCATCTACTGTCTGGGTGCCCAGTGAAACTGTTTGGCCGCTGGATTCCAGCTTGGC
This sequence comes from Pseudomonas sp. O39, assembly GCF_045447295.1. NCBI lineage: Bacteria > Pseudomonadati > Pseudomonadota > Gammaproteobacteria > Pseudomonadales > Pseudomonadaceae > Pseudomonas > Pseudomonas sp. O39. Next base: position 6,195 of record NZ_JBJGXV010000030.1, on the reverse strand, counting down.
AGCTGTCGCTACGGGTGCTTGGATATGGGCAGGAAAGTCATTAATCGTTGTGATACCGGCGGTTTCCACACGGCTTACGCGACCAAAAGCGTCGTAATTACGGTGAATCGCATATGCCTCGCTTGAAGTCTCGGTGGTCAGATGACCTAGGGCGTTGTAGCGATACGTCTGTGAGCTCACGAACTTACCATTGGCATGAAGATACGACTCGTGGCGTTGTTCTCCACCGGGTTCGTCGAATACCTGTATGGTGCGCCCGCCCGTTTCACTGCCTTGTGCTACCCAGGTTGAGGTCTTGCGGTTGACCGGGTCGTACGAAAAATTCTCGGTCTCACCACTCGCGGCCCACTTGATTTCTGAGAGCTGCCCCCAGCGGTCATAGCTGAAGTTACGTGTTTGCGGGGGCAATTGCGTTTTATTGGCGGTGTAGTCGAATTGTGTCGTGGACGCCTCTCGACCTTGGGCGTCGTAAGTTATTTCGTATAACTTCAGCCATGAACCATCAGTGTGTAGCCACTCGTTTCGGATGGGGCGGCCCAACGTATCAAATACGTCTCTGCTTTGTTCTCCGAACGGGCTGGTACGCGTTACTTGAGTTTCGGTGCCAGCGTCTACGTAGGTGAAAGTGGTCGTGCCTTTGAGCTCGGGCTCGCCGGCATATACGGTTTGTTGGATTATACGGCGCTGCGCGTCGTATTCATAAAGGGTCGTATTGTCTTGGGCATCAATGTGGGCCTTAAGCAAGCCGGTGAGCGTTTGAATGACTTGAGTTCCGGTGACTGCAGGTGCAGTGCCCGCGGTCACATAAGTGGTTGTAGTGAGTTGATTGTTGGAAAGCCCGTAGTCGATCGCAGTACTGACTACAGAGCCCGGAACGACCTTGCCGGCGGCGTCAAGGATAGATTGCGTGCTGTTCAATAACCGCCCATGGTGAGGTGAATTAATGTCGGTATCATAAGTATTCTCTTCAAGCACCATGTTGCCGTTCGCCCATGATGAGAGCCTGCCATTGGCATCCCCAACCGGGTTATAGATTGTCAATTTTTTCGAAGGTTTGAGGGTTGGACCTTTTACCAGGGCGTCTTTGACCGGCAGCCCATCGTAACTGTAGAAGGTCCACTGCAAGTCAGTCCGTTGGCCGTTGTTCAGGGTATAGACCTTTTCGGATTCGACGTGAACCTTGAAGTAATTTGGGTCGCCAGGGCAACGAATGGCCACCGGGAGGTTGAAGGTCTGTTGACCGTTACTGGTGACGTAAGGCGAAATAACCTTTTGGCGCAGCTCACGTGTACCCCAGGTCAACCCGGCTTTACCGAACAGCAGGAATCCCCAGCCGATAGGGTTTGCGTAATCACCTGTGGCCGCAATAACACTCAAAGGCGTTATGGGAGTTTTAACTCTTTCTGTTTTGACGAGTATGTCTTCTTCCAACATTCCCCGATAATAAGTCCACTCCGTTGTTACGCCGTTTTCTGTCTTTGAAATGATGTTGCCTAAGGTGTCCATTGTGATAACGACGACTTCCTTGCGAGCGGTCAGGTCGGGGTTGGTGTAGGTCGTGCTAGTGGTGCTTTCAATACGGTCTGGGAGGGGGTCATTAGCGGCACCCGTGAGGACAGTCCCTCCGTTTTTCACGGTTCTACTTAACTCAACGGTTTTCAATAATAAGCCATCTACCCAAGTTGTTTCTTTTGTCGGTAGGCGGTTGGTCGAAAACTGATATTCAGTTTTTTTATTGCCTATCTCCGTTACTGAGGTGATTTGGTTGCCTTTTGAGGTGGTGTAAATATATTGATTGTTTTGTATGATGGTCGCGTTGTTGTCGGTAATAAGGTGGTTGGAAACTTTGCCGTTCTGATAACTAATTGCCTCCGTGAGTCCGCTGCTGTGTTTTATTTTGCTGATAGAGCCGGTGTACTCGAACGCTGTCGTGTCTATCTGGTTGCTCTGCCGTACTGTACTCAACAAGCCCTCGGTAAATTGAAAATCCATCGTGTAATTGTCGTTGGTTCCTGGCCATACATCGAAAGTGACCTGCATTATGCTGCCGAGCATGGTGTAACCAACGGTCAATAGGGTTCCTGACTCGTCGGATACTGACTGTAGGCGTGGGAGCCACAGGTTTATGAGTGAGTTGGTTTCTTTAATCAAATCCCATTGGAGGTAAATTTTATGCCCAGAGGGTGAACTTATTGTAGTTGGAAGATAATAGCCTTCATCTATTTGCGGGTTGGATGAGGGGGCTTGGAATTTGGTAAGACGTTCTTGTTTTCCACTTTTATGTGTGAATTTAAGTTGCTTGCTATCCCGGCTGATAACGACGTGGGGTAAGGCAATATCGCTTTTTCCGTCCCATGTCCAACTGGCTCCGTTCTCTAAGTAAATTTCGCCGAAATTGTTGCTCTGAAGTGTTGGTAGACGGTCTTCGTAAAAATAAGCATGGTTAAATCGGATACTACAATTTTCGAGGTAGTGGGTGCCGCGGCCCGACGTGTGGTAAACCTTCAGATCCAAAGTCGGGCCCAACCCATTATTTCCAACTAATTCAGCTATCGGGATAAATGTGCAAAATGCGCCCGAAAAGGGGTCGACCCCATGAATATTCGGGCTACCTTCGTTAACGACACGTTGTTTAACAGCTGTCGAATTAGCCATCTGGAAACTCCTTAAAAAGTAGGCTGCCTCCGTGCTGCAAAATGATGCACGGCAGAGAGCTTTGTTTCAGAGTAATGCCGCTTTCCAGTGGGTTGATACTGTCAATGTTGACAGTTTTTTATAACTTTTTGCGCTTAAGTGTCTCCATAGTTAGATCAGTTAATTTTGCGCAAAAAAAAGAGACCCGAAGGTCTCTCTTTTTATTCCAGCATTGACTTACAAGCTGGCAATCCGACTGCGTTGCTCCGCCAACTTGCCCTGAGCCTGTTCAGCTTCAGCCAACTTGGCGCGCTCCTTATCGATCACCTCCGCCGGCGCCTTGTCGACGAACGCCGCGTTGGACAGCTTGCCGCCCACTCGCTGCACTTCGCCTTGCAGGCGCAGGATTTCCTTATCGAGACGGGCCAATTCCGCGCCTTTGTCGATCAGGCCGGCCATCGGCACCAGCACTTCCATCTCGCCGACCAGCGCGGTCGCGGACAGCGGTGCTTCGGCGCCGTCAGCCAATACCGTGATCGACTCCAGCTTCGCCAGCTTCTTGAGCAGTGCGTCGTTCTCGCTGAGGCGACGCTGATCTTCGCTGCTGGCGTTCTTCACAAACACTGCCAACGGCTTGCCCGGCCCGATGTTCATCTCGGCACGGATGTTACGCGTGCCCATCATCAGGGTCTTGAGCCATTCGATATCGCTTTCGGCCGCCTCATCGATGCGCGCTTCATTGGCCACCGGCCAAGGTTGCAGCATGATGGTTTTGCCTTCGATACCGGCCAGCGGCGCGATGCGCTGCCAGATCTCTTCGGTGATGAACGGCATGAACGGGTGCGCCAGGCGCAGTGCCACTTCCAGTACGCGTACCAAGGTGCGACGGGTGCCGCGCTGGCGTTCGATCGGCGAGTTTTCGTCCCACAGCACGGGCTTGGACAGTTCCAGGTACCAGTCGCAATACTGGTTCCAAATGAACTCGTACAAGGCCTGTGCGGCCAGGTCGAAACGGAACTGGTCAAGTTGGCGGGTTACTTCGGCTTCGGTGCGCTGCAACTGCGAGATGATCCAGCGATCCGCCAGGCTCAGCTCAACTGCTTCGCCGTTCTGGCCGCAGTCTTCGCCTTTGTCCAGCACGTAGCGCGCGGCGTTCCAGATCTTGTTGCAGAAGTTGCGGTAGCCTTCGACGCGGCCCATGTCGAACTTGATGTCGCGACCGGTGGACGCCAGCGAGCAGAAGGTGAAACGCAGGGCGTCGGTACCGTAGCTGGCAATGCCATCGGCGAACTCGTCGCGGGTCTGCTTCTCGATCTTCTTGGCCAACTTTGGCTGCATCAGGCCCGAGGTGCGTTTCTGCACCAGGGTTTCCAGGTCGATGCCGTCGATGATGTCCAGCGGGTCCAGGACGTTGCCTTTGGACTTGGACATCTTCTGGCCCTGGCCATCCCGCACCAGGCCGTGCACGTACACGGTCTTGAACGGTACTTGCGGGGTGCCGTCCTCGTTCTTCACCAGGTGCATGGTCAGCATGATCATCCGGGCAACCCAGAAGAAAATGATGTCGAAGCCGGTCACCAGTACATCGGTGGAGTGGAATTTCTTCAGGAACTCGGTCTGCTGCGGCCAGCCCAGGGTGGAGAAGGTCCACAGGCCGGAGCTGAACCAGGTGTCCAGTACGTCGTTGTCCTGTTGCAGCGCAACGTCCGGGCCGAGGTTGTGCTTGGCGCGCACTTCGGCTTCGTCGCGGCCTACATAGACTTTGCCCGACTCGTCGTACCAGGCCGGAATGCGGTGGCCCCACCACAGCTGACGGCTGATGCACCAGTCCTGGATGTCGCGCATCCACGAGAAGTACATGTTTTCGTACTGTTTGGGCACGAACTGAATGCGGCCGTCTTCCACGGCAGCAATCGCAGGCTCGGCCAATGGTTTGGTGGACACGTACCACTGGTCGGTCAGCCATGGCTCGATTACGGTGCCGGAACGGTCGCCCTTCGGCACTTTGAGGCCGTGGTCGTCAACGCTCACCAGCAAGCCGGCAGCGTCAAAGGCGGCCACGATCTGCTTGCGCGCTTCGAAACGGTCGAGGCCGGCGTATTCGGCCGGGATCTTGCCGTCGATGCTGTCGTTCAGCGTGCCGTCCAGATTGAACACCTGACAGGCCGGCAATACGGCGGCGTTTTTGTCGAAGATGTTCAACAGCGGCAGGTTGTGGCGCTTGCCGACTTCGTAGTCGTTGAAATCGTGGGCCGGGGTGATTTTCACGCAGCCGGTGCCGAATTCAGGGTCACAGTAGTCGTCTGCGATGATCGGGATACGGCGACCCACCAACGGCAGCTCGACGAACTTGCCGATCAGCGCCTGGTAGCGCTCGTCGTTCGGGTTAACTGCGACGGCGGCGTCGCCGAGCATGGTTTCCGGACGGGTGGTGGCGACGATCAGGTAGTCGTTGCCTTCAGCGGTCTTGGCGCCATCGGCCAGCGGGTACTTGAGGTTCCACAGGAAACCTTTCTCGTCGTGGTTTTCCACTTCAAGGTCGGAAATCGCCGTGTGCAACTTGGTGTCCCAGTTGACCAGGCGCTTGCCACGGTAGATCAGGCCGTCTTCGTGCAGGCGTACGAAGGCTTCTTTCACGGATTCCGACAGGCCGTCGTCCATGGTGAAGCGCTCGCGGCTCCAGTCGACGGACGAACCCAGGCGACGGATCTGACGGCTGATATTGCCGCCGGACTGGTCTTTCCATTCCCAGATCTTTTCCAGGAATTTCTCGCGACCCAGGTCGTGACGGTTCTGGCCGGTGGCCTCGAGTTGGCGTTCCACCAGCATCTGCGTGGCGATACCGGCGTGGTCGGTGCCCGGTTGCCACAGGGTGTTGCGGCCCTGCATGCGGCGGAAACGGATCAACGCATCCATGATCGCATTGTTGAAGCCATGGCCCATGTGCAGGCTGCCAGTGACGTTCGGTGGCGGAATCATGATGGTGTAGGACTCGCCCGCGCCTTGCGGGGCGAAATAGTTCTCGGACTCCCAGGTGTTGTACCAGGAAGTTTCAATGGCGTGCGGCTGGTAGGTCTTATCCATGCGCGGCGGGACCCTATTGGCATTTATTCAGGAAAAGCCGGGAAGTATAGCGGGGATGAGCCAGCGCGCGTAGGGCGAGGTGATGGGCGATGTAAAAAACTGCATCACCCGGTTGAACTCGATGTGGTTTACACAGGCTGGCACTCTCTTTTTGAGCGAGGGTAATTGTTACGTAAGCCCATTCTGGCAATACGCTGCTGTTCAGACCGATTTAGCCCCGTGAAATGGGCGCTTGGTCGCTGGTATCGCACGCTGAGTCATTGTGCTTCGCGCGTCACCAGCTACCGTGCGACCAGACTGGTTTATGTCTTGCTCATGGTCAGGATAACTGCTGTCCAGCCAGACACCTGACCACCGTTGGCATTGAATTCCGCCAGGGCCAGTGGCGTCGAGGTGGAGTAGATGTCCTGACTCAGTTGCAGGTTCCAATCACCGTTGCTGTCAGCTTGAGGTTTGCCAAACAAAACGCTGCCGCCT